>CAJZGX010000006.1:0-16320 GCA_916048235.1 uncultured Atopobium sp. | reverse complement strand
ATCAAAATATTTGGTACGCTGAAAAATGGCATTTAAATTGCTCTATTTTTAACGATTTTCTCGACATTTGTCATAAACGTGCAACGGATAAAAATTGCAATAGAAATGTATTAAATTTTAAGACAAATGTGAGTTATGCGGAAACTGAATAGTGGAAGCTGGATAGTTAACAATTTCATGAAATTTGAGCTTCAAAATTCTCAAGCAAGAGAGGCTGTGTACACTAAGAAAAAGACAGTTAAGAGGATGCACAATCTGCGCAAATAATGCGTGAGAGATACGTTTGAATGTGTTGAGCGGGGAGTTATGGACTCAAAAATTATCGATGACGCTTTGGACTTTGTAAAAGAGGTCTTCTCCACAGATTTTAGTGGTCACGACTACTTCCACACGTTGCGTGTGTACAAAATGGCAGTAAGAATTGCGCAAGAGGAGGGGGCAAATCAAGAGATTGTTGCCCTTGCTGCACTTTTGCACGATGTTGATGACATCAAGCTTTCTCCAGAGACGCATGAGCATAAGGATAGGGCCGTTGGTTTTCTGCGCCAGCATTCTGTCAACGAGGCTACTATCCAGGCAATTTGTACCGCAATCGATGAGGTTTCTTTCTCGGGAACAGACTCGGTAGTTCCTTCAACGCTTGAGGGTATGTGTGTTCAAGACGCAGATCGCCTGGACGCGCTTGGTGCTGTTGGCATCGCACGCACCTTTGCCTATGGCGGAAGTCACGGTCGTGGTATGTACGATCCGGACGAACCACCAACTCTCAACATGAGCAGCGAGGAGTATCACTCACACAAATCAACGTCGCTCAACCACTTCTACGAGAAACTCTTTTTATTGACAGATATGATGAATACGCGCAGTGGTAAAGAGCTAGGAAAAGCTCGCGAGAAGTACATGCGTGAGTATGTTGACCAGTTCTTAGATGAGTGGAACGGCAAACGTTAAGATATAGGTTTTAGCTATATGAATTAGTTAAGTATTTGTATTTCACAAGTGAAGTGCTGATTGTCATACTGGTTTCTCGTAAGCAGTTCTAAGGGGTCATTATGGCAATCAAAAATGATAAAACCACTCCACATCGCTTTGATGTTGTTGGTAGCTTTCTTCGTCCAGAGAATCTTAAGCAGGCTCGTATTCAGTTTGAAAAAGGTCAGATTGATGCATACGAGCTCAAGCAAGTAGAGGACAAAGCTATTACAGAGCTTATCCAAAAGGAGAAACAGGCAGGCCTTAAAGTCATCACTGATGGTGAGTTTAGACGTGCAACCTGGCACCTCGATTTTATGTGGGCGTTTGAAGGTATTGGCCATGCGCCAACTAATACTGGACTGCCTTTCCACGATGAGATTGCAGAGATTGACGACACCTTCCTCGTAGGAAAAGTGGAGCTCACCAAAGAGCATCCCTTTATAGAGCACTTCCGCTTTGTTCAGCAGTTTGAGGACGAGACAACCGTTGCAAAGCTTACTATTCCTGCACCTGCACAATTTATTGAGCAGTTCATTATGCCCATGAACCGCGAGCAGACTAACAAGTACTATGCCAACGACCAGAACCTTCTTGAAGACATTGTTGCTGGCTACGGTGCGTTTATTAAGCAGGTATATGCTGCAGGCTGTCGTAATCTTCAGCTTGATGACTGCTCATGGGGCGTGCTGGTTGACCCACGTGCAGAGCTTTTCTTTGGCGCTGACCAGAAGGGTCTTAAGAGGATTAAAGCACTGCTCTTGGAGATTAATAACCGCGTTCTTGATGCAGCTCCAGCTGACTTGACTATTAACACGCACGTTTGTCGTGGCAACTTCCATAGTACCTGGGCTTGCGAGGGCGGCTATAACGATGTGGCCGATGCTCTTCTTGCTCAAGAGCACGTAAACGCTTTCTTCTTAGAATTTGATGATCATCGCTCCGGTGGCTTTGAGCCCCTGGCTTCTGTTCCAGCTGGTAAAAAGGTTGTGCTTGGTCTGATCACCACCAAGCATGCCCAGCTGGAAGAGAAAGCCAAGGTTATTGGGCGTATTCATGAGGCAGCTCAGTACGTACCTCTGGAGAACCTCTGCCTTTCTCCCCAGTGCGGCTTTGCAAGCTGCGAGATTGGTAACAAGCTCACTGAAGATGAGCAGTGGGCAAAGATTGCGCTTGTTAAAGAAATTGCTGAAGAAGTTTGGGGCTAAATATCAGTTGGTAACGGTTTGTCTGCGACTTTCATGCCGTTTACCGAAGAGTTTCTGACCATGCGTTCTTCTCGACTCCTGTCCACTAAAATGGACAGGAGTTTTTTTATTGGAGCTAGACTTCGGAGGCAGTATGCCAAGCGAGAAGACCCGCTGCTTGCACCTCGTAAAAATTTTTGAGGAAGAAACTGATGACGATCATGGTCTGAGCACGCCTCAGCTTATTGAAAAGCTCGCAGAGCGCGGGCTAAGCGTGGAACGTAAAACACTCTATGACGACATTAAATCGCTGCAGAATTTTGGCTACGATATCCAGTCTTACCAGCGCCATCCTGTTGAGTATGGTCTGGCAACCAGGAAGTTTCAGACTGAGGAGCTCATGTTGATGGCAGACGCTGTGCAGTCTTCAAAGTTTTTGACGGAGCGCAAGGCAAATAACCTGGTGAGTCTTATTGGAGAGCTGGGTGGGAAGTCTACCTCTGACACGCTGAAGAAGCGCATCCATGTTGAGGGTCGCATTAAGTCGCAAAATGAGTCTGTATTTTATGCACTCAATGCTATTCAGACGGCACTTTTGCAGAAGAAAAAAGTCTCGTTTAAGTACCGCAAGAAAGGCTTTAAAGATAAGGTTATTGAAGAGCTTCCCGTAAGAGAAGAAACGCCTGTTCAACTTACGTATATTGACGATTTCTACTATCTTATTGTGTGGAACGATAAACATCAAAACTTTGTCAATTATCGCGTGGACCGCATGTTTAGACTTGAGGTTTCTGATGCTGACGCCACGGTTAACGAGCAGATTAAGCAGTTTGATATAGACAAGTATCAAGAGCGTGTCTTTGGCATGTACTCGGGCGAGGTTGTTGAGGTCACGCTTCGCGTCAATGAGCGCGTGATGTGCTCGGTGTACGACCGCTTTGGCAAGAACATTATTTTGAACAATCCAAGTGCTGATGGAACTACAGCTGACGTGCATGTTTCTGTAATGGAAGCTCCAACGTTTTATGGTTGGCTTGCAACATTTGGAACAGATATAGAACTGATAGCTCCAAAGAAGACCAGGCAGAAATACCAAGAGTACTTGAGCGGAATTCTTCAGAGCTACCAAACACAGAAAGGGACTAGCTAAACCAGGTCAAAACAAGTAGTCTTTCTCGCCCAATTAACGAGCATCAATGACGTAAAGACCTGCTTTAACAAGAAGATGACCATGGTGATCGCTGAGCTGCGTGATCTTGCAAGTAACAATGTTTTGATGTCCGTAGAAGAGCAAAGTACTCCAGAGAGAATTGCTTTCTCTAGGAACAAAGCCCAGCTTGTGGTCATTAGAGTACAGGGCAAGAGCCTCTGGGTCATAAGGGTTATCACGTTCAGGAACAATGGTCAGATCTGAGCCAAGTTTGAGCTGGTCAAAGACAAGAGGAGCGTCGTAGTAGGGAAGACCGGAAACAACGAAGGAATCAACAAGCTTTGTAGGACTGTACATAAGAGCCTCCTTAGAAGATGTTGAGAATAGAATATGAATTTGTTAAAGAATGAGTGTCCAACAGATTGGACAGTAAAAATAGCTGAAAGACAAAACAGTAAGAGACAGAGACAAAGAGTTTCAAAAGGAGTTTGGATGATTACCACTAAGAGATTGTTTCTTATTCCATGGCATGCATCTGACGCGGATGAGCTTTATGAACTAGCAAAAGATCCAGAGATCGGACCACTTTGTGGATGGGAACCTCACAAAACTTTAGAAGATTCCAAGCAGGTTCTTGCAAACGTGCTGTCCGATAAGTCCTGTTATGCCGTAAAAGACATGAGGACCGGTCATCTAATTGGTTCAATGTCATTGGATTTTGAAGAAATTCCGGATCCAAAGGATTCCTCAAAGCAGCTGCATCAGGCAGAAATTGGCTATTGGATTGGTCATCCTTATTGGGGGCAAGGGTTTGCATCTGAGGGTGCTCAAGCTCTTACCGCATATGCATTTGAAGAGCATGGTGTTGACCAGGTAATTATTAGATATCTTGAGCGCAATAAAAAGTCTGCTTCAGTGGCTCGTAAGTGTGGCTTCACGGAGATGGGCATTATTACAGACTTTAATAAGTACACAGGTAAAGAAGAGCAATTTGGTATTTCAATGCTCACAAAAGCGGACTGGGAACGTATTCAAAAATAGCAGTTGTTCTCGCTATTTTGTGTGTTGTTTTTAAATGTTGCATAAGGCAAACTCGTATATGAAACGACAAAACTACATGTAAAGCAATTAAAACAGTTAGTGGACTAAAGATTCTTCTTGTAAGAAAAGCGAAAGAAGTCTGCATATGATGATCAACAAACGTCTCATTGCCCTCATTGAGGAGAGTAAAAAGTATATTGGCTTGACCGTGCTTTACCAGTGGATTGCGCTGCTTGCCAATATTGTATTTATGTACTCTCTGGCAAGAATGATAGAAGCTTTGTTCATGGATTACTTTGTCTTTGAGGAGCAGCTTGTATTTATTGGTCTTTGCCTTATTGCTGTGGTGACTCGTATTTTCTGCAAGGTTGCTCAGCACAAGACAAGCTTTTACGCAGCAAAAAGGGTTAAAAAGACCCTTCGCGAGAAAATCTATCAGAAGCTTTTAGAGTTTGGCCCCTCGTATAAAAATTCATATGCGACCAGTGAGATTGTTCAGCTGGCAGTTGAAGGCGTTGACCAGCTAGAAACGTATTTTGCGCAGTATCTACCACAGTTCTTCTATGCAGCTTTGGCGCCACTGACACTATTCCTGACGTTGCTTTTTATTAGTCCTGTAGTTGGTATTGTTTTGCTGGTATTTGTTCCGCTTATCCCCATGACCATCGTTCTTATCCAGAAGTTTGCAAAGAAGCTTTTGTCCAAGTATTGGGGCCAGTATACGCAGCTTGGCGATACGTTTTTGGAGAACCTGCAGGGTCTGACTACAGCAAAGATTTACAAGGCTGATGGTTTTAAACACAAGCAGATGAACGAGGAAGCCGAGCACTTTAGACGTATTACCATGAAGGTTCTAACCATGCAGCTCAACTCCATCACCGTGATGGACGTGGTTGCATTTGGTGGAAGCGCGCTTGGTACAATTCTTGCAATTCAGCAGGTAAATGACCAGCTCCTCTTTATGTGGGAAGGCGTCTTTGTCATTTTGATTTCGGCTGAGTTCTTCCTGCCTATGCGTCTTTTGGGCAGTTATTTCCACATTGCCATGAACGGCATGGCAGCGTCGGACAAGATCTTTGACCTGCTTGATATGCCTGTTCGAGAGCAGGGTACCAAGACCGTTCCAGAGTCCAGCGATTTGACGCTGCGCAATGTCTCCTTCTCTTACGACGGTGAGAAACCCGTCTTGGTGAATGTTTCTTTTGGAATGCGCGCTTACTCTTTGAATGCCCTGGTAGGAGAGTCAGGCTGCGGAAAATCAACAATTGCAGCTCTTTTAACTGGAAAGCTACGCACATATTCTGGCGACGTCTCGTTTGGAAACACCAGCTTGGCAGCTATTTCTGACCAGAATTTGCTTCAAAACGTTACGTATATTGGTCATCAAGCACATCTCTTTATGGGAAGCGTTCGCTCTAACCTTGCCATGGGTAATCCAGAGGCAACTGAAGAACAGCTTTGGCATGCCCTTGAACAGGTCAATCTTGCTGAGTTCATAAAGTCTTTGGGTGGACTTGACGCGTCAGTTGCCGAGAAGGGCTCCAACTTGTCTGGTGGTCAGCGTCAGAGATTAGCACTGGCCAGAGCCCTGCTTCACAATAGCCAGATGTACATCTTTGATGAAGCTACTTCAAATATTGATGTTGAGAGTGAAGACGTTATTATGCAGCAGGTTCACCAGCTTGCTCAGACAAAGATGGTGCTGGTAATTTCTCACCGCTTAGTAAACGTTAAAAATGCTGATCAGATTGTTGTTATGCAGCATGGTCGCGTTGTTGGAAGTGGAACGCACCAAGAGTTGCTTGCAACAAATGACGAGTACAAACGAATGACGCAGGCACAGACAGAACTTGAGAATTATGTGAAAGGAGTTGAGGCGTAATGAAAACAGAAGTTAAGAACAGCGCCACAACTGCACGTACTTCTCGCCGTAGTGCGCTCACCATTATGCTGAGACTGGTGGGGCTGGTTCGTCCGCTGGCTGGCTTTATGATACTTGCAATTTTGATGGGCGTTTTGGGTAACCTTGCCGCCACGTTCATCAGCATTTTTGGAGCATATGCGCTGCTCAGCGCTATGGGATTTGCTTCATCTTCTCCTATGGCATTGCTTTTTGGTGGCATGCTTTTGTTTGCCCTGGTCCGCGGTCTGCTGCGCTATGCCGAGCAGGAATGCAACCACTTTATTGCGTTTAAACTGCTTGCGCTTATTAGAGACCGTGTGTTCACGGCGCTCAGAAAGCTTGCCCCTGCAAAGCTTGAGGTCAAAAATAAGGGCAACCTGATGAGCGTTATCACCTCAGACATTGAGCTGCTCGAGGTTTTCTATGCACATACTATCTCACCCATTTGCATCGCGGTTATTTTCTGCATTGTTATGGTGTGGTTTATTGTTGGCAGCGCCAACTGGATTTTGGGTGTTATTGCACTTGTTTCTTACCTGGTAGTTGGCGTGGCAATTCCGCTTGCTATGTCTAAGCGCTCCGAGCAGGACTCTGCTGAAGCAAGAGATCTTGCTGGTAAACTCTCTACGATTACCCTTGATAACCTGCGTGGTCTTGACGAGATTCTGCAGTACAACACGGGCACTCAAATGCTTGAGAGCTCCAGTAAGCTTGCTGATCAGTTAAGCGACAGACAGCAGGCAGTTAAGAAGGCATTTGGTGTCAACGATGCGATCACCTCAACGGTCATTCTTGCCGCAACACTAGTCATGTTCTTTAGTTCGTTCTACCTGGCCTATCACCAGCAGATTCTTATGAATGAAGCTTTCATTGTCACCATTGCATTGATGAGTTCGTTTGGGCCTGTTGTGGCTTTGGCAGCACTTGGTACAACCCTGACCAGTACGTTTGCTGCAGGCAATCGTGTTTTGGATATTTTGGACGAACAGCCCCTGGTTAAAGATGTAGTGGACCAAAAAGACATCTCCTATGAAGGCGTGCATGTCTCTGAGCTCTCATTTGCGTATGATAACGAGCAGATTCTGGACAACATTTCCGTGGATATTCCTACCGATAAGATCGTGGGAATTGTGGGAAAGAGCGGCTCAGGCAAGTCTACGCTGCTAAAACTTTTGATGCGTTTCTGGCCAGCAACGCCTGGTGCCATTGAGATTTCTGGAACTCCTTTGGAGCAGATTAATACCTCTAACCTGCGCGATCTTGAGAGTTACATGACGCAGGATACGCATCTGTATCACGATTCCATCAAGAACAATCTCCGCATTGCAAAGCTTGATGCAACGGATGAAGAGATTGTTGAGGCGTGCAAGAAGGCTTCAATTCACGAGTACATTTCCACGCTGCCCCAGGGGTACGATACGCCTGTTGCAGAGCTTGGCGACTCACTTTCTGGCGGAGAGCGCCAGCGCATTGGCCTTGCTCGCGCATTCTTGCATGACGCGCCACTCATGCTGCTCGACGAGCCAACCAGTAACCTAGACAGCCTAAACGAGGCTATTATCTTGCGCTCGCTTGATAAAGAAACTGAGCGCAAATCCGTGGTTCTTGTTTCTCATAGGGCTTCTACCATGGGAATTGCAGATGTTGTTTACACCGTTGATGGGGGACGAGTGAGCTGATGACACCTGAAGAAATTGCGCAGAAACGTCAAAAAGAAAAAGATCTTATTTCGCTCATGATTCGTTTTTATTGCGAGAAGTGCCATCGCACCAAAGCCCACGAACCTCTGTGCGACGAGTGCGCTGAGCTTGAGAAGTATGCGCAAACGCGTGTGGACCGCTGTCCTCACATTGAGACAAAGACGTTTTGCTCAAAATGCAAATCGCATTGCTATAGCAAAGAAATGCGCGCTCGCGTCAAAGAAGTCATGAAATCCACAGGACCTCGACTGCTCCTACACCATCCAATTCTTGTGATTAAGCACGCGCTTCAGTAAAGCAGTCCTGGTTGATCTGGTACACCTTTGACATCTGCGATTTTCTCGCCATTTCACGGTCTTCTCGCCAAAAGTGAGAAGACCGCATTTTTTTGAATCTTTTTCATTTGAAACATAACTGTTAACTCTGAGAATTACGTATTTTTGTCGCGGCGCGCTAGGTTTACAGTGACCTCTCGCTTTACAGAAGGAGGCACTGCGTTGATTAAATCTAAGAAAGCGTCATTTATTTTTAAGCTATTTATTGCTGTGATTGGCACCTTTGTGCTGTGTGATTCTGCGGGCGTCTTCCGAATGAACTTCCGCGTTTCTTTCTTGTATTACTTCACCAACATCTCTAACCTGCTGCTTGTTGCCTATTTCTGGGGCGCGCTGTTCCAGGCTTACAAGCATCCCGAGACCGCTCAGAAGCCATGGATGCCAACGGTCAAACACACGCTTATGCTGGGCATTACCGTAACTGGCCTGGTAGCTTATTTCCTGCTTGATCACGGTGAGGTTTTTGTCAACGGCGTCTTTAAGTTCAACAATTTTATTCTGCATGATGTGATTCCTATCTGCGCCGTTTTGGACTGGCTGCTCTTTGACGAGAAGCCAACTATGGGTTTCAAAGAGACTCTGATCTGGCCTTTGTATCCGCTCACGTATTTTGCGTACATTATTGTTTTGGTCCTGGGCTTTGGCGTGCAGATTAAAGAGAAGTCTCGCTGGCCTTACGGATTCATGGACTTTGACAAGTTAGGAGTCCCAACGGTTACTTTGACCATTGTGATCCTGATTGTTGTCTTTGTTGCCCTGGGCTATCTCTACGTCGTCATTGATAAAAAACTTGGCGAGAAGATCAAGAAGGCTGAGAACTAATCCGAGTAGGTTAAGCGATGGGATGACCGCAAGGTTAAACCTAACGTATTGAGGAGAAAACCACAATTGATTGCATAGTGCCTGACATTCGTCGGGCGCTTTTTTATGCCGTTTACGGGAGTACATTTGGAACGCGGCGTGTGTACTGGTAAAATATTAAAAAATTGATGAAGGAGGTATGTATGTCACTACGTCGTCATCTGATTAAAGATTTGGGTTCAGCCCAAAAAATTGCGCTTGCTGCCAGCACTTTTGTCATGACAGTTGCTTTGCCAGTCATTGCAAAAGCTGATGTTATTTCTACGCCAAGAATCGGTAGATCATCTAGCTTCTTAGCCATGGCTGCAGTTTCTACTCTTGTGGCAGTAATTGGCCTCATCATGATCATAAGGCGTCGCAGGTAAAACCTTGTCCACAACACAGCAGATTCTTCCCAAAAAAGAAGTCACTACGTTTGCGTATGCACTTTGTCACTTTGTAGTTGACTTTGCTTGTGTTTCTTCGATGCTCTGTGCCGTAAGCCGAGTTTTGGGCGAGTCTGGCCAGGGTTCGATGGAAGTTGTTGCGCTCAGTATTTTACTGTATGACATAGTTGCCTTTACCCTGCAGCTCCCTATAGGCATTGCGCTGGATCAGTTGGATAAGAACTCCTATGCCGCCTTACTTTCGTATGCTTTAGTGGGCGCTGGAGTTATTCTTTCGCTGGTCCCTATAGCCCTTCTCGAGTGGCCTGCAATTCTTTTGCTTGCGATTGGAAACGCGCTCTTCCATAGTGCGGGCGGACTGAGCGTCCTTAATATCTCGCAAAAACATGCAGGACCTTCGGGAATCTTTATTGCAACTGGTGCAATTGGAGTCTTTTTAGGTACACAAAGTGCCCAAATGGGAAGACTTCAGATTGCGTTTTCCCTGCTTGTGCTGTTGTTCTTATGCGCGCTTATCACGCTTGTAGTGCAAAAGGTTAACAAGAAGTACTGGAACGTGCATAACGTTTCGTTTGATATTCCTAGGCTTTCGTCCAATACATTGCTTGCGATTGCACTGCTGAGCTTTGTGGTGGCGCTGAGAAGCTATGTCGGCATGGTTATGGCATTTCCTTGGAAGAGTGAGATGCTCTTACTGGTGTTAAGCATCCTTGGCGTATTTGCAGGTAAAGCGCTTGGTGGAGTGGTTGCTGATCGTATTGGCTTCAGGACTACAGCTATCTTTTCGCTCATTGTTGCAGCCACCTTGTTTGTGCCCTCATGGGAGATACCGGTCATGGGCCTTCTGGGTGTATTTTTCTTCAACTTTACTATGTCCATTACGTTGGCATCTCTGGCAAATATCTTGCCTAACGCAAAAGGCACCGCGTTTGGACTGGCTAGTTTCTCACTAGCTGTAGGTGCGTTGCCTGCGCTCGCAGGATTCCGTATTGAACATCCTGCGATGCTCTCTGGTATCAGTTTGGTCTCGGCACTTGCGTTGGGAGTAGGTCTTACGTTAGTCAAAGATTCCGTGGCTACAGGGCCATTTGGTCATGAGCGTATGTTCCAGGCAGCACAAGTTGTTGAGGCTGTAGAGGAAGATGTTCTAATCGCGGAGCTATCTGATCAGGTTGATGAGCTTGCGGTTGAAGATGAGTGTGTGGCTGAAGACTATCTTGTTGCTGAAGACAAACAAGCAGAAGGCTAATGGTATGGACGACCAAATATTTTTGTTGCCGTATTTGATAACCGTTATTCCGATATTTGCGTTTTGTCTGATTCTGACTATTACTGTTGAGCTTATTGTCGCAAAATCGCTGGGCGTTAAAGACAATCAAGCACTGTTGATTGTTGTTGCCGCTCAAGCGCTTACTAATCCAATTGCCGTTTTTATCACAAGCGCCCTTGTTGATGTGGTTGCTAACGACGTTCAGTACTGGGCGTGCGTTATAACTGTTGAGCTGGTTGTTATTGCTGTTGAAGGTCTCATTTACAAGGTAAAAAGAGTAAGCAACACCCCATGGACTCTTTCAATCTTGGCTAACCTTGCGTCGATTTCTGTGGGTTTTCTCGTTCAAACACTTATATAAAAATTTAGCGAGAAACCCTTTGAATAGGAGGGGTTTCTCGCCAAATCTGGGTGATTTATGAGATGAAGCCTTAATGAAGCATCGCAATAAGAAGAGCTCCGACCATAAGACCAATGGATGTTCTGAGAGCCGCTGAGGCTTGCCTGTGCAAGAGCTTTTGCGCGCGGGTTGCGTGTGTGAGCTGGGCTTGTGTGGTGTTGAGCATGTGTATTGGTCCTCCTTTCTTAGTTCTTGTTTAGTATATGCCCAAAAGTAAGCCTTGGTAAACTCTTTAGTATAAAAATGATACAAAAAACCACGCCGAGGGTGAGTCCAATCATTCCTCCAGAAGAGGCGTCTAAGTAATAACTGCCTGTTATTCCAATCAAAACGCTGACCGTGGCAATAAGCGGAGAAATCCAGAGCATATGCCGCATCTGATTGGTAAGAAGCCTCGCGCAGGCACCCGGAACAATAAGCAGCGAGACTGACAAAATGACGCCAACTGCCTGGAGCGATATGACAATTGCGAGGGCTAGGGCAACAAGCAAGAATGAAGTGAGTGTTTTAGTAGAAAGACCGATTGCTTGAACCTGCGTGGGATCAAATGAAAGCAAGGTCAGGTCCTTGTTTTTAAGGATGAGCAGGATTGCAATAGGCAGGCCAATACAAAGAACTTGCAGCATGTCGGGAGTAGTGACACCTAAAAGGTTTCCAAAGAGTATGTGCGAGAGGTTAATCTGACTTGGAACCTTGGATATGAGAACTGTTCCTAGTGCAAAAAACGTTGTAAATACAATGCCGATAGCAGTATCGGGGCGCACAATTTGGCTCTTTTTGACTTGTCCGACCAACACCACGGTAATGAGAGCAAACACAAGTGCTCCTACCAGATAGGGAAGTCCCAGCAGGTGAGCAATGACCACGCCTGGAAGAATAGAATGCGAGATAGCGTCGCCCATAAGCGACCATCCCATGTGTGTGATCCAGCAGCTCAAAAGCCCGCAGACTATGGCGGTTGCAATTCCGGTGATGAGGGCTCGCTGCATGAATGCGTATTGGAGAATGTCTACCTCAGGCATGGAGCACCTCCTCAATGTGGGTATCTTCGGAAATACCAAGGTTCTGCAGGAGGGCATCTCCAGAAAGAATTTCTTTTGAAGACCCCTGTGCGGTAATGGTTTTATTGATGACCAGGCAGAGCGGGAATTTTTGCTGGGCCAAATTGATGTCGTGAATTGAAACGAGCAATGTTTTGCCTTCTTTACTGAGGTTATTGAGCTGTTCGGTGATGATGGCCTCAGAGCGAGCGTCTACTCCCGCAAACGGTTCGTCGAGAAACACCAGCTCAGCAGCTTGCGCTATTCCACGTGCCACAAAAACACGTTTTCTTTGTCCGCCCGAGAGTTGGGCAAGTGGACGATCTGCAAGGTCGACCAGGTTAACGCGTTCAAGTGCCTGGGCAACCAGCTCTTTATCCTGAGTGGAAGGTATGCGCATCCAGCCCTGATGAACATATCTTCCCTGCATAACAACGTCTTTTACGAGCAGCGGAAACGTTGCGTCAATTGCCTCCGTTTGAGGGACGTAAGCGACTTTTCCCTGCTTGCGCGCCTGTGAAAGAGGTTGCTGACCCCAAGTAAGTGATCCCTCCCATGCGATGGTGTCCATCAGTGCTTTGAAGAGCGTAGATTTACCGGCGCCATTGACGCCAACAAGTGCGCAAAGATCTCCTGTTGAAAGCGAGAAATTCACATCATAAATGATGGGTTTCTCGCGGTCTTTTTTCTCGTACCAGGCGCAAAGTTGCGAAACACAAAGATTCATCGAACAATTACCTTCCCATGAGACCAGATACGATTGCGTCCGCGTCGTGTTGCAGCAGGTCAAGATAGGTAGGCACGGGGCCGTCGGCTTCCGAGAGGGAGTCTACGTACAAGATGTTTTTCTCGTCAGTTTTGAGGACAGCGCCCGTCTCGTCGGCTACCTGCTGCATTGCCTTGGGGCTTACCGTTGACTCACAGAACACCGCAGGAATTTGCTGCGCCTTTACGGCTTCGACAACCTTGGCGATCTGCTGTGGAGTACCTTCGTCAGCAGCGTTGACGGGCCAGAGGTAGAGTTCCTTCATGTTGGTGTCGCGGCACAGGTACGAGAATGCTCCCTCGCAAGTCACAAGCGTGCGCTGGTTCTCCGGCAGGGCGCTAAGCTCCTCAATCAGGTGAGAGGAGATGTTGTCGAGCTCCTTTTTGTATGCGTCGCCGTTAGCGTCGAAGTCCTTGGCGTGGTCAGGGACAAGGTTGCTCAGCGCGCGGACGATATTCTCGACATAGATCTTTCCGTTTGCGGGCGACATCCACGCATGCGGATTGGCCTGACCCTGGTAGTCACCCTCGGCGATGGGGATGGCGGTGATGCCTTCGCTGAGGTCGGCGCGTTGGGCAGGCGAGTCATCGACGAAGCGCTCAAACCAGCGCTCAAGCCCCAGGCCGTTGTTGAGGATGAGCTGGGCCTTTTGCGCACGCTTGAGGTCGTCGGGCGTAGGCTCGTAGTCGTGGATTTCGGCGCCGGCCTTGGTGATGGATTCTACCTGGCAAAACTCGCCTGCAACGCGAGAAGCCATGTCCTGGATCACGGTGAAGGTGGTCAAGACGAGGGGAGCCGAGGAATTTTGGTTTTGCGCGGAGCTTGAGCTGGCTGCAGAATCGTGTGGACTACATGCGGCGAGAGAAGCGATTGCTGTCGCAGAGCTTGCGCCGAGCAAGGTGAGCACTGACCTGCGGGATAGGAGAGGGTTGCAGGTGAGGCGCGATTGTGGGTTTGCGACTGTCGAGATATGCGTGCAGCGATGTTTCATAGCGACTTCCTTCAAAGAGTTGAGAGCAGGTAGCTACGGGACTGAAAGCAAGAAACTGATAGCGTGAAGCCAAGAGTTAGGAGTTTTGGAGCTACGAGCTCAACGGGTTTCTCTCCCTATTGTATTCCTAAAAGTTAGCTTTGTCTAACTTTTGAAATTTACGAGGAAAGAAAAATGGTTAGATTTGCAGACAAATGTCCAAAAGATTGAACATGAAATTTAATGTGTCATTTATGTCGCATTTTAAGCAAATTATTTTCCTTTGGCTTATTTACCATAGGATTTGTGAAACAAAAATAATTTTTCTATAGCAAATTATGTGAATATGGCTAGAATTTATTTTGTTTCCTAATGGTTTGTGCTCGTTAAAAAAGGAGAGAGCATGGCATTCGATTTTACAGGTAAGCTGGTTCTGGTTACAGGCGGAAGCGCTGGTATTGGCGCTGAGATCTCCAAGGGTATTGTTGCTGGAGGTGGACATGTAATCGTTTGCTCTCGTCACGAGGACACTGGCCGCAAGTTTGTCGAGGAGCTCGGCGAGGGTAACTTCTTCTACACAATGGACATTGCAGATGCCGAGGGCGTCAAGAAGACCGTTGCTCAGATTCTTGAGGAGTGCGGCGACGTCAACGTTCTTATCAACTGCGCTGGTCGCATCAGCTCCGTTCCTTTCACCGAGGTTGACGACAAAGAGTGGAACAACACTATCAACACCAACCTCACCGGTACCTACAACGTAACTCACGCTCTCTGGCAGCACTTCATTGATCGTGGTGGCGCTCGCATTGTCAACGTTTCTTCCGTTGCAGGCAAGATTGGCGGCGGCCTCCTTGGTACTGTTGCTTACGCATCTTCTAAGGCTGGTATGAACGGCTTTACCAAGGCTATCGCTAAAGAGGGCGGCAAGTACGGCATTTCTTGTAACGCTGTTTGCCCATCCTTCACCATTACAGATATGACCACTGCACTCTCCAACGATGAGGAGAAGTACAAGAAGGTCGTAGGCATTATTCCTCTCGGCCGTCCTGCACAGGCATCTGAGCCTGCACAGATGGTACTGTTCTTTGCTTCCGACGCTGCTAGCTTTGTCAACGGTGAGGTTGGCGACTGCGACGGCGGCATCGTAATGGATTAGGTGATTGTTGATGGCTACAAAAGAACCAATTTCTCTTCAGCACCCATTTAAGGCACTGGGTCGCATTCCAGGCGCAAACATCCTGGTACCACTGCTTCTTGGCGTTTTCATGAACACATTTTTCCCAGATGTATTCCCAACGCTTGGTAGCTTTACTGCTGCTATGACCGTTAAGGGTACTGCTGCTCTGGTTGGTGCTTTCATGTTGTGTGTTGGTGCAACTATTTCGTTTAAGAGTGCACCAAAGGCTGCTCTTCGTGGCGCTATCATCATCATCTCTAAGGTTGTGTTCTGCGTTGCTCTTGGTCTTGCAGTTCTATTCTTCCTGAACGACAACCTGCTTGGCCTTTCTTCCATGGTCATCCTTGCTGCTTGCTCTGGTGCAAACAACTCCATGTATGCAGGACTGATGGCTGATTATGGTAACGAGTATGAGCAGGGCGCAGTCGCAATTACTACGCTGGTCGTTGGCCCTCCAGTTACCATGCTTGCTCTTGGCGCAACTGGTCAGTCTCCAATTAACTGGTCTTTGCTTGGTGCAGTTCTCCCAATTATCCTGGGTATTCTGCTTGGCAACTGCTTCCCATCTATGAAGAAGATGCTCACAAGCGCTCTGCCAGCAATTATTGTCATGACCTTCTTTGCTATGGGCACAACCATGAAGTTTGATTCTCTCATTATGGCTGGTCCTGCAGGTATTCTGCTTGGCGTTATCTGCTCTGTTTGCGGTGGCTTTATCAACTACTTTGTTGATAAAGCAACTGGTGGAACCGGAATTGCAGGCGTTGCAATTTCTTCCTGCGCAGGCGCAAACGCACTTACACCTGCTGCTATGGCAGAGGCAAACCCAGCCCTGTATGGCGGCGCTGCTCTTGCAACAGCAAATGCACAGGTAGCAGCTGCAGTTATCGTTACTGCAATCCTGACACCACTGATTACTGGTTATGTTGCTGAGCACTTTGCTAAGAAAGACAACACTTCAGAGAAAGTTGTTGAGGCTGCTTAATTGCCCTTAAAGTTTCAAGTGTAAAATCCCAGCACCTAGCGGTGCTGGGATTTTTTGTGCTGCGAAACAGCACTGGCTCCGTGCAAGAGTTGCTCGAAGAATGGCAATAGACGGCTGATAGGGGGGGCGGTGGATGCAGAGATCCTTCGCGAATCACTCGAATAAGTCTCCAAGTGG
>CAJZGX010000005.1:0-22972 GCA_916048235.1 uncultured Atopobium sp. | reverse complement strand
GTGTCCAAGAAATGGGAGGCAGTTCAAAGCCGCGTAAAAACGCGGCTTTGTTTCTTTGTGCGATGTTGTTGTGAGCTGCAGCCATTCGAACAGTGCGACGCCCTAGTTGCGCTGCTCGTGTCTGGCTTAATATCCCTGCTTAGAGGGTGGAATTTTTGCGTCAGCGATGGTGCCCAAAAATGTCTGGGCATCGCGACAAGCCATAAGCTCCTCGGGGAAGTCAACCTCTTCAAGCAGCTTAATAACAGAACGCGCATCAGCAATGCGGGTTGCAATGTGAGCATCTGAGCCAAAAGAAATCTTGCATCCAAGCTCAGCGCAGGTCTCTGCAATCACACGACAACGCTCAATAGCAACCTCACGCTGGCCTTCGTCGTGTGTAGCCTCGTTCATCTCGATGAGCTTACCGCGATCGCGACACTCTTTGACAAGTGTAGGAACATCAAAATTTAAACCGCTGCGACCAAGGTGACCAAGAATCAAAACATGAGGATTATCCAGTGCATTTACGTACATCTGAGTAATTTGCTTCTGCGAGGCGCCAGCTGCCCACTGCTTACTATGAATGCTTGCAACCGCATAATCGCAGGTACCTAGGATGTGCTCGCCAAGAATATGAGGCTGACGGAGTTTATCGCCATTAATACCCTGGTCAAACGTAATATCGTAGGCAAACAGGTTGCCCTCAAGGTCAACAATATCAACCTCGGCGCCGTGAAGCAGCCTGACGCCGTACCAGGTTTCTGGCCAAATAGCGGTATTCATAAAGAACTGGAAATTCTTAATGGTCTGCTGGTCATACAGCATGGACGAGAAGTGGTCGGTGATTCCAAGCAGCTCATAGCCACGCTCAGATGCTGCGCGAACGTTCTCCTCAACGGTTGAATAGGCGTGCCTCGAGTACAGGCTGTGAGTATGAACGTCGCAAGTAATGCGCATGACGTGCTCCTTTGAATTCCAATCGACAACTCTAGTTAATCATGGCTGCCACCATGAGGCAACCCTGGCGAGAAGACCGGTCTTCTCGCCATCCGCGCGATCTACAGCTCAATGCTCAGCTCAACGGGACAGTGGTCGCTGCCGTAGACCTCGCTCAAGATGGATGCGCTTTTGACCTGCTCAGCAATGCGATCGGAGACCAGGAAGTAGTCGATGCGCCAGCCGGCGTTGTTCTTGCGAGCGTTGAAGCGGTAGCTCCACCAGCTGTAAGCGCCGGTCATGTCGGGGTGGCGGTACCTAAACGTATCGGTAAAGCCTGCATCCAACAGCTTGGTAAAGCTCTCGCGCTCCTCATCAGAGAAACCTGCGTTTTGCCTGTTAGACGATGGGTTCTTAAGGTCAATCTCGTTGTGGGCAACGTTAAAATCACCGCAGGTAATTACTGGTTTTTGCTCAGACAGCTCAGCCAAGAACTCGCGATAGCGCTGATCCCACTCAAGACGTTCGTCCAAGCGTGCAAGCTGGTCTTTTGAGTTTGGCGTGTATACGCACACAAACCAGAACTTCTCAAACTCCAGCGCACACACGCGACCTTCATCGTCAGCAACAGGGCATCCAATCTGACGAATTACCTGCAAAGGGGTTTCTCGCGAGAAAACCGCTGTACCCGAATAGCCTTTTCTTTCTGCGTAGTTCCAGGTTTGAACGTAGCCGGGAAGGTCCAGCTCAACCTGGCCTTCTTGCAGCTTAGTTTCTTGAAGGGCAAATACATCAGCATTTATGGTTTCAAAAATTTCCGTGAACGAAGGCTCTTTCTTGAGCACGGCAC
The DNA here is from genome assembly GCA_916048235.1 of uncultured Atopobium sp. GTDB lineage: Bacteria > Actinomycetota > Coriobacteriia > Coriobacteriales > Atopobiaceae > Lancefieldella. The sequence continues at coordinate 21,204 of CAJZGX010000005.1, read as the reverse complement.
GTAGACCGTTAACGTTCCAGGAAATTAGCTTGTACTCTCGAGTATCGCTCATAACTCCTCTTTCATACTACGACCTGGTAGTTTGGGTCGCAGTGGATTCGTATCACAGTAGCCGCGAGTGACGCGCGTTCCACGCTCCAGTTACGGCGCCAAGCGGCGCGTTTGCGGCAATAAACTTTCAATAAATCCATGGTATACGACTAGTAGCTACCAATACCGCTACAATAGAAACATTCATAGCTGGCAAGGAGGATTCATGCTTCGTCAAAGCTACAACACCTGGCAATGTGGAACTCACACTATCTCGTTGGCGCGTCCTAGAATCATGGGCGTTCTCAACGTCACTCCAGACTCGTTCTCTGATGGTGGAAAGAACTTTGATCCAGAGGCTGCAATTGCTCGTGGATTGCAGATGTTGGATGAGGGCGCTGACATCATTGACGTTGGGGGAGAGTCTACTCGCCCAGGTCACACGCCTGTTCTGCCTACAGAAGAGGCTGAGCGCGTAGTACCTGTGGTGCGTGCGTTGGTAGCTGCTGGAGCAATTGTCTCCATCGACACGCGCCACGCCGAGGTAGCAAAGATGTGCGTCCGTCTTGGTGCATCCATCATCAACGACGTTTCCGGCTTCACCGATCCAGAGATGGTTGCCGTAGCTGCGGAGTCTGACTGCGGCTGCATTGTGATGCACTGGAATAAGGACGGCCTTGGAGCTCGTGTTGAGCGCAAGCAGGTGCAGCTGGACGACATGCGCCCTTCTCGCCCTACTGGTAGCGCAGCTGCTCGAGCCGCAGCTACAGGAGCCGAGACGCGCACGCTGAGCTCGCAGCGCCGTTTTACCTTGCCAGAAGAGGCGCCTATTATGCGCCAGATTATGGGATTTTTGGGCGACCAGGCTCGCGGCCTGATGCGCGCTGGCGTTTCAAAGGATCGCATCTGCATTGACCCAGGTCCAGGCTTTGACAAGTTTGCCGACGAGGACGTTGTTATTCAGCGTGCTACTCGCTCGATGGTTTCTATGGGATATCCGCTGCTTTGCGCCGTGTCCAGAAAGCGCTTTGTCGGCGCTGTTTCTGGCGTAACTGAGGCTACGCAGCGCGACGCAGCTACGCATGCAATTTGCATTGCCGCTATTACTAACGGTGCCCGTATCCTGCGCGTTCACGATGTTGCGGGAACCGCTCAGGCTATCAACGCTTACTGGGCTATGACCGAGCGCGATCCTCGTCAGGGATTTGTGGCGCTTGGCTCCAACGTAGGCGACCGTGTGGGCTATCTGGCTCGCGCAACGCAGCTCATCGATGAGATCCCGCTGACCTGCGTTGTTTCTCTCAGCCACGCCTACGAAACTGAGCCTGCATACGGTATTGCTACACCCGTGGTAAACGCCGTTGCCGAGATTAGAACTGAGCTCCATCCTCTGGTGCTGATGGATAAGCTGCTTGAGGTTGAGAACGCTCTCAACCGCACACGCAAGAAAGGCGAGGAGGGCCATGGACCTCGCACTATTGACTGTGACCTTCTGTGGGTTGAGGGCGAACAACATGCAGGTAAACACCTTACTTTACCTCATCCATGTATGGGAGAGCGCGATTACGTGCTTGTTCCTATGGAGGATCTGATGCACGACCCTGTGCGCTTCTTCTCGCACGGTGGCGTAGAGATTGCCCCTCCTGACCAGCGTGTTGGTCACGTAACCGAGGACTTGGGAGCTATTACGTGGGAGTAGCACAAGAAGCTTTAGAACTAGCACGTGGCGGCGCACAAACGGGCGAGTTTGTATTCCGCGTCTCTGACGTGCAGGAATGTGCTGACCAGAGCCAAGACGAGCGCTCTGAACTGACCTTCGATCCAGCGCCGGCATCAGCGCGTCCATCATCTGGCGAGAAACCCTTTGAGGTTGCAACCGTTGTACGTCTTGGCGTCTCGATGCCGTATGTACCTGCAGTTCCATACGTTATAGCGCTGGGGCTTTGTCAGTATTTACGTGTAGCAGATAAGGGCTTTGGTATCCGTTGGCCTTACGATATTTGCTATAAAGACCAGGTAGTGGCCTCAATTAAGGCTACTGCTGGCTATCAAGAGGGTATGTTTGCCGTGGTAAGCATCGCAGCAGACTCCAAGGCGCTCTGTTCAGCGCTTGACGTTGCAGACAACATGGAACTTCTCGCAAAAAAGGTCTCTGAGCTGGTAATCCAGGGTGCAAGCGCGTGGGAGCAGCAGGTTAAACGCGCAAGGAGTTTTGCGGGACCCATCGCACTGATCTTGAGCGACTACTTTGATATGGTTCCTCTGCTTGGACAGCAGGTCAATAAGGTATACCCCAGTGGTAACGTTGCGCTGACCGCTCGATTTGGCGGCATTGACGTGTGGGGTCATGCCATCCTTGTTGACAAGGACGGTAAAGAAATCCTTGTAAGTGAGGAAGAAGCTTCCGTGGTGCCAGCGGTTTAACTGCTGCTCTAGCTGTCAATCTAACCGCTGCAATGCAGCTGCGGAGTCAGTTACTCGGCGGCTTGAGCAGACTGCTTCCAAATCAGATAAATGCCACGCATAGTAAGCTGCGGATCAACCACGTCAAAGACATCTGTTGCTTCGCTAACGGTGTTTGCCAGGCCACCCGTTGCAATAACAGTCGCGCCCTCAATACCAGGCTCTTTGAGCGTTCTGGCAACCAGACCCTCTGCCTGAGCGGCTGCGCCCACTACAATACCTGCCTGAACAGCGCTTTCTGTGGTGTTACCCAAGACGGTCTCGGGCGCTTTAATAGGAATGCTAGAGAGCTTAGCTGCGCGCGCAAATAGAGCGTTTGCAGAGATCATAATACCTGGCGAAATAGCGCCTCCGCGGAATACGCCGTCCTTATCAACAACGTCCAAATTGGTTGCGGTGCCAAAATCAACCACAATAACTGGATAGCCATAGCGCTCAGTTGCAGCAACAGAGTTTGCTACGCGGTCGGCACCCACAAGCTCGGGGTGGGGGATATTGAAGCGAATCTTATCTGTGGAAAGCGCGTTAATGCGGGTTAGGGGCTTGTTAAGCAGCAGCTCAAAGCAGCGCTGCCAAGCACGTGTGATAACAGGAACCACGCACGAAAGTCCACCCGCCTCAACGTCGTCTAGACTCAGTCCATCTTTCTGGAAGAACGTGAAGAGACGACCGTGCAGAATGTCGGAGGTGTCGCTTTGATCGGTAGGCATTCTCCAGCCGCGCACCATAGTGCCTTCGCTGTCAAATAAACCAATGGCAGTTTGCGTGTTACCCACATCAATCGATAAAAACATTATGCCTCCGAGGGCTGTAGACCAGCTTTTTATGACGTATTGGATTTTAGCCCATTAGGCACATCTCTAAAGTTGTCGTGTGCAAGAAAAAAGTTGTTTCGCAGTTGTTTTGCAGTTGTTGCGCAGCTGTCACGCACAAGAATTATCTGCACAAAATGTGAATTTCTCGCCAAGTACTTCTAGCAACATAAGGGTTGTTCTGCTATACTTTTTCAGCTTATTGTCTTGATTGAGCACGTGCTCATAAAGACACCCCTGCTCTGGTCGGAAACCAGAGCCGATGTAAGGAGTCCTGCATGAAGCAAGGTATTCATCCAGAGTACGTAGAGTGCACCGTTCGCTGCACCTGCGGAAACACCTGGACCACACACGCAACTGTTCCAGAGATGCGTCTTGACCTCTGCGACAAGTGCCACCCATTCTATACGGGTCAGCAGAAGCTTGTCGATACTGGTGGACGTGTCCAGCGCTTCGCCGACAAGTTCGGTGGCGCAGCAAACGCTGCTCTCGAGGCTGCTAAGGCTGCCAAGGAGGCAAAGGCTGCTAAGGCTGCTGAGCAGGAGGCTGCTCGTAAGGCTGCTGCTGAGGCTAAGGCTGCTGAGAAGGCAAAGCGTGCTGCTGAGTTCGCAAAGAACGCACCAGCTGCAGAGCCAGAGGCTGAGGCTGAGGCCGAGGCACCTGCAACCGAAGAGGCAGCAGAGTAGCAGGTATTTGCTCGCGCAAAGACCGCAGAGTACAGAATCGGGGTGGCTTCGGCTGCCCCGTTTTTGTTTGGCGAGAAACCCTCTCAACTCAGAGGGTATACTTGAAAGTGAAAAATCTGCCGTCGGAGGACGAATGGAATCACTGTATACAAAGTATCGCCCGCAAACGTTTGAGCAGGTAGTTGGCCAGAAGCATGTGGTCGGCACTCTTGAGCGAGCGGTCTTGGAGCAAAAGCTTAGCCACGCATACCTGTTCTGCGGACCTCGCGGCACAGGTAAGACCACCATGGCTCGTTTGCTGGCAAAGGCCATCCTCTGTCACGAGGCTCCTGGTCATCTGCCCGACGGCACTTGTGAGGACTGTCAGTTGATTGCTGCTGGTCAGCATCCAGACGTCTTTGAGATTGACGCTGCCTCTAACACCGGTGTTGACAACGTGCGAGAAGAGATTATTTCTCGCGCTAGTTACGCTCCCGTGCGTGGCAAGGGCAAGGTTTATATTATCGACGAGGTGCATATGCTTACCTCGGCGGCGTTTAATGCCCTGCTTAAGACGCTGGAGGAGCCTCCTTCACACGTAACATTTATCATGTGTACCACCGATCCTCAGAAAATTCTTGCAACCATTCTGTCTCGCGTGCAGCGCTTTGACTTCCGCTCCATTGCCGCTGACGAGATGGCAGAACATCTGGTCAACGTCTGCAAAAACGAGGGCTTTACCTACGAAGACGCAGCTATTGATCTTATTGTTCGTCATGCGCGCGGTGGCATGCGTGATGCTCTTTCTTCTCTTGAGCAGCTCTCCGTTTATGGCGGCGGCGTCATTTCTGAGCAGACAGTTCGCGACGTTTTGGGTCAGTCATCCGGCTCTCTTATTAACAATGCCGCGATGGCTCTGGCTCAGCGAGACATTTCTTCGCTCTTTACCACGGTAAATACGCTGTTTGAAGGCGGTAAAGATCTGCTGCAGTTTACGCGTGAGCTTGCCGTTCACGTAAGAGATCTCTACATTGCCGCAGCTGTAGGCGTTGATTCTCCTGCGCTGGCAAATTCCACCGCATCAACTGAGCAGCTTACTAAAGAAGCTCAGGCCTTTGGCTCAGTTGACCGACTTTCCAGAGTTCTGACCGTTCTGGGTGACGCCGCAAATCAGATGCGTACCGCCGTGAATCAGCGACTTGTCCTGGAGGTTGCTTTTACCAAGCTAGCGCGCCCTAACACAGAGCTTTCATTGGAAGCGCTGGCAGATAGGGTGGCAGTTCTTGAGCAGCAGCTTGTAAACGGTGTTGTTGCGGCTCCTGCTGGCGAGAAACCCGCAGCTCCCGCACCTGTCTCGGTTCCGGCGCCGCAGCCAGCTCCGGTTGCCACGCCGACTCCCGTCCCTGCATCCGCACCAGTTCCAGCTCCGGCACCCGCACCACAGGCGGCTCCAGCTCCAGTTGCAACCCCAGCGCCAGCTTCCGCGCCAGAGCCTGTACTAGTCGCTGTGCCCGCACCTGCGCCAGCTCCAACACCGCAGCCTGCACCAGCACCCGCAGCCGCGCCAGCTCCGCAACCTGCGCCTGCGCCACAACCTGCGCCCGTGCCTGCTCCAAAGGAAGTTGACCAGGCAGACGCACTTCTCGTCAGACAGTGGAAAGAAGTCGGCAAGGTTTGTGCCTCCAAAAATGCTGCTCATGCAGCCCTGCTGGTCAGCTCAACACTTGAGTCCGATGACGGCTCTGAGCTGGTAGTTACGCTTCCCAAAGGCTCCTCGTTTGCTATGAGGATGCTCAGCGCGCCGGCAGTTTCCGAGTTTGTAAAAGAGTGCGTTGCCCAGGTCATGGGCCCGCGCCGCATCAAATATGTTGAGTCTAGCCTCGCTGCAACGGCAATCTCGCGAGAAAAACGTGCAGCTCAGATGCCGGCTCCAGCTCCTGCACCTGCAATTCCAGTGGCTCCTGCTGCGCCCGTCGCAACAGCTCCTGAGCCAGTTGCGCAGCCCGCTCCTGCCGCTGTTCCCGCTCAGGTACCTGCGCCTGCTCCAGTACCTGCAGCTCCCGTTGCACCAGCGCCAGAGGCGTCATATCCGATGCCTTGGGATGAACCTGCGTCAGGCGGAGCTCCTGTTGAGGCTCTCGACTACGATCAGGTACCTTACAGCGATGACGATGTAGCTGCAGTTTTGGACAACTCCGTTGAAGATGCCGCTCCAGCTTCAGTTGCACCTGCGGCTACACCTGCACCTACGCCTACACCTGTTGCAGCATCCGCGCCGCAACCGGCACCTGAACCCGAACCAGTTCCGGCCCCAAAGCCTGCTCCAGTACCAGCTTCACCAGAGGATATTGCTGCTCGTTCAGCGCTTCCACCAGAGCTCAACAGCGTGGCGGACATGCTTGAAAAGGTGTTCGGACCAGCGGTTTCTTTGTCGGTAGAGAAGAAGCTGGATGCCGAAACTCCCGTAGACCCTGCAAACAACTAGAACTTCTCGCGATATGACGCTTTGGTGCATGGATCCTCATGCGCCAGCGCAAAAAGCGCAACTTGTCTAAAATAGATACGACGATAGGAGAACATATGGCACGTGGTGGATTTAACATGGGCGGCATGAACCGCAATCAGATGATGGCTCAGGCTCGCAAAATGCAGGAGCAACTGCTGGAGGCCCAGCAGAAGGCTTCTCTTATGCAGGCAACTGCAAGCGCTGGTGGCGGCGCAGTTAAGGTAACCGCATCCGGCGACCTGCGCCTGACTAACATCACCATTGATCCTGAGGCAATTGATCCTGAGGATATCGAGATGCTCCAGGACATGATTCTGGCTGCTGTAAATGATGCTCTTGAGTCCGCTGAGTCTCAGGCATCTGCCCAGATGAGCGCAGTAACTGGTGGACTGAATATCCCAGGACTGTTCTAATTCATGGCGTTTGATACCACAAATGATGGTCGCGCGCTGCAGCGTTTGCTTGACGAGTTAGGCCGACTACCAGGCATTGGTCCAAAGTCTGCTCAGCGCATAGCCTACCATCTTCTAGAGGTTGATTCCGAGGAGGCTCGCCGTTTGGCGCAGGCTATCTTGGAGCTTAAGCAGCAGGTGCATTTTTGCCCTATCTGCTTCAACTATGCAACGCGTGACGAATGCGACATCTGCCTGGACTCTTCCAGGGATCGCAGTAAAATCTGCGTGGTCTCCGAGCCTAAGGATGTCTCGGCAATCGAGCGTACTGGTGCGTTTCACGGCCTCTACCACGTTCTGGGCGGCGTAATCTCGCCTATGGACAAGATTGGTCCCGAGCAGCTCCACGTACGCGAGCTGCTGTCCCGCTTGGCCGATGGTACCGTTACCGAGGTGGTTCTGGCAACTAATCCGGACGTTGAGGGAGAAACAACTGCAACGTACCTCTCCAGAACTATCAATCCGCTTGGCGTGACGGTTACCCGACTGGCAAGTGGACTTCCCGTAGGCGGAGACCTTGAGTACGCAGATGAGGTAACATTGGGACGTGCAATTGAAGCACGTCGGGAGGTTTAGGCATGGCAAACCACATGAGAACAAGTTCATCTGGCGAGAAGACCCCTGAGGCTTCATCGGTTGACTTGAAGAATATTTCAACGCTTCGTGCTGGTCAGGGCGCACAAATTCCTCAGAGCCCACGACAGGCCGATAACACGCCAGAACCTCCAAATAGAAAATCGGTCATCATCTTGGTGGTCGCAGCTATTGTTGCGCTTACTGCTCTGTTCTTTATTGTGCGCTGCGCTACAAGCACTAAAAGTGAATCTGCAAGCCAGCAACCAAAGCAGACCCAGTCCGCCTACGCTGACGAGAAACAGCAGGATGAGCAGGCAGTTGACGGCTCAGTTACCTTCCACGGCATGAAGTACTCTCTGGAGAAGCAAAGCGACGGCAAAACTGCTGTTGTTCGCACCAGTGACTCGGGAACTAAGAGTGTTCTGTTTGAGGTTGAGGGAACTCCTACCAGCCTGATTCTTTTTAACGACACCATTTTGGTTCCAGAGAATCGCGATTCTGGCTGGGATGTTGTGGCATGTGCCCTGGTAGACGGATCGCTTCCAACCCTTATTGCCGATAAGGACGGCAAGGCTGTTGGCGGAAACGGTACTATCACAGCAGCTACGCTTGACGGAACTACACTTAAGGTAACCGATTCCACAGGAAACACCACTAGCGTTGCTCTTCAGTAAAAGCAACGCGAAGAAATTGTGGATTTCCAGTGGGCGTTCATGTTTCTGAGCTGCGGATATTCTCGCCAAGTGGTTATTTTCAAGAAAATTTTTAAATTCGTTGGAAATAACGCTAGACAAGAATAAAAGTTCCCTGTATTATTTCAATTCGCAACAAGGCGTCCGGGGTATTAGCTCAGCTGGTTAGAGCGCCGGCCTGTCACGTCGGAGGTCGCGGGTTCGAGCCCCGCATATCCCGCCATTGCATGTTCAAGCCCTCTTCGGAGGGCTTTTTCATTACCAAAAAAGTCCAGCATAAAAGATTTAAATTACATCTTTAATTTATTGAAACCAAGTCAGAAAATAGAGCATTGTGTGCTATCTTTACATCAGAATGTGTCTAAGTGCTTCTGCTACAGAAACATTTAAAAGCAGAGGTAAAGTGAGGTGGATTGTGCGGGATCAGAATACTTTGGATGCGCTGTCGCAACGCGATAGTGTAAGTTCCATATCCGCAGAATCTTCCAATACGGAACACACTTCAGATTTGATCAAGAAAATTGCTGTTTTTGATTTTGACGGAACCGTCATTTCTGGACAGTCAGGACTCTTGTTCTCTGCGTATTTGCTTCGCCGTCATCTGTCCTCAATTGCACGCACGCTCAAGCTTGTGTGGTGGGGAGCTCGCTACAAGCTGCACCTTCCTCAAAGGCAGGAAGAGGCGCGTGAGCTGGTTGTTGGCGCACTTACGCAGTATAGCGTTGAGTTTGCAAATGCCGTCATGCACGATTTTCATCGCGAGGTAATTGAGGGCATGTATCGCCCTCAGGCGCTGGAAGAGGTGCGTCGTCGGCAGGCAGAAGGTTGCTGCGTGCTGTTGGTTTCAGCAACGTTTGAACCTATCGCGGAATTGGCCGCAGAGAAGCTGGGAGTGGACGCGTTTCTCGCCACAAAGATGCAGGTGGGAGCCGACGGGCACTATACCAGCAAGGTTGACGGTCCTGTGATTGAGGGCGCTCAGAAGCTGGTCTCGGCAACTGAGTGGTGTAACCAGCGCTTTGGCGAGGGCAACTGGGAGATTGCGTACGCGTACGGTGATCACTACTCGGACGCAACGCTTTTGTCGGCAGCTCAAACGCCGTGCGCTGTTTGCCCTGGTCCAACGCTTGCCAGACTTGCAAACAAGCGCGGCTGGAAAATTTTGAACTGGTAGCAATGACTGAACTAAAAGCAACATCTGAACTAAGAGCAGCACCTGAACTAAGAGCGACATCTGAACCGATAGCAAGAATCAATCTGTAACAATGACTGGCCTGGTCACAAGCCAGATACGTAAGTAAAGCAGTCCCTCGCGTGGACAACAAGAGGGGGTACTTGGAGAACCAATGGAAATTTCGCGCAAAACTGACTATGCAATCCGCATGCTTTCTTCGCTGGTAAGAAGCCCAAAGAAGCTTCTTTCTGTTCGCGACGCCGCAGAAGAAAACGATATTCCATACTCCTTTGCTCGCTCAATCCAGCATGACCTGGTCATCGCGGGCGTGATTGTTAGCACGCGCGGCGCTCACGGTGGCATGATGCTGGCCATTAATCCAACTGAGGTGAGCGTTCTTGATATTGTCGAGGCAGTTCAGGGACCTGTTTTCATTTCTAGCTGTGAGTGGGCGGGTCCTAATAATGAGCCATGCCCTCGTCATAATTCGTGCTATTTTGGACCCCTTTGGTGCAGTGCCGAGAAAACATTGCGTAATTTCTTTGCGTCCGTGACTCTGCATCAAGTTGTTATAGAGGGCCTAATGCCAGAGATGGTGGGAGAATTCCAGCTGGTAAAGAACGAGAATGCCCAGCGTAACGAGCAGATTATCCAGAATGCCGCTGCCGCTATTGAGGCTGAGATTACTGCCGGCACATTTGATAACCTGCTTGATGGTGAGGTTATTTCTGCTGAGAAAAAGCCTTACGAGTTCAATATTGGTCGATAAGAAATCTCACATTTAAAAATGAGTGGCGAAGTGGAACCTGCATCAGAACTCACTCCGGAGCTGCGCGCATTTGTTGAGTTTGTAGCCAAGAAGGGTCGTGAGTTGTATCGCGATTTACCTTGGCGTCGTACGTATGACCCGTATGCTATCTGGATTTCTGAGGTTATGCTTCAGCAGACGCAGGTCAGTCGTGTAGACGGTCGTTGGCAAAGGTGGTTGGAACGCTTCCCAACGGTCGATGCGCTGGCTGCCGCCGCGCCTTCGGACGTGCTTGAAGAATGGCAGGGCCTGGGCTACAACCGTCGTGCTTTGTCCGTGCATCGAGCAGCTCAGGCAATTTCTGAGGCCGGCGGAGTCTTTCCACAAGATCCAAAGGAGCTGGTAAAGCTTCCAGGTATTGGCCCCGCAACTGCTGCGGGTATTTGTGCGTTCGCGTTCAACCTGCACGGTGTTTACCTGGAGACTAACGTGCGCACGGTCTTCCTGCACGAGCTGTATCCGCAGGCAGAGGGCGTGCCAGACTCCGAGCTTGTCCCGCTGGTAGAGCTAACGTGCCCTGCGAGTGTTGAGGACGCCGGGAACGCCGACGGCACAGCGGGCGCTGATACCGCTGTGGACACCGCCGCGAATGCCGCGGACGCTGATAGTACTGAGAATGATGCCACAGCGGAGCTCACACCACGTAGCTGGTACTACGCCCTTCTCGACTATGGTGCGTACCTGAAGAAAACCATTCCCAACCCTTCGCGAAGGTCAAAAAGTCACGTCAAGCAGTCACGCTTTGAGGGATCTCATCGGCAGAAGCGAGCTGAGCTCTTGCGCGTTCTTCTCGCCCATAAAGACGAGGGAGGAGCGGTGTTTGAGACGCTTCACCAGGAGCTCTGCCAGATTGAGGTCAATGCGGGGCGAGAAACCCTTGATGAGCAGGTTACCCTTGGCTTACTTGAAGAACTTGCGAAGGAAGGCTTTTGTCAGAAAAATGATGAATACTGGTTGCCGTAAATGGTTATAATTCTTAATGCTGACGAAGGGGTCAGTATATGAGCATAAGTGCTAATGATTATCATTTGTATTTGTTTGCTAAAGGTAACACAGCGCTACCCAGGCGCTTAACATCGCGCTCACAAGCGCTTTGACATGCGTTAACGTGCCACTCGTTAGCGCGGGAGAGGAGAAAAAATGGCAGTAGATTTTGAGAATTCTCAGACAAAGAAGAACCTCGAGGCAGCTTTTGCTGGTGAGTCCCAGGCTACCAACAAGTACAGCTACTATGCTTCCCAGGCTGCAAAAGATGGTTATCAGCAGATTTCCAATATTTTCACCGAGACTTCTGGCAACGAGAAAGTTCACGCTAAGCTTTGGTTCAAGTATCTCCACGGTGGCAAGATTCCAGAGACTGCAGAGAACCTCAAGGACGCAGCTGCTGGCGAGAACTACGAGTGGACCACTATGTACGCTGATTTCGCTAAGGTAGCTGAGGAGGAGGGCTTCGCAGAGATCGCTGCTAAGTTCCGTCTTGTCGGCAACATCGAGAAGACTCACGAGGAGCGCTATCAGAAGCTTCTTGAGCGCGTTGAGTCCGGTGAGGTCTTTGAGCGCGAGGGTGTCAAGGTTTGGAAGTGCCTCAAGTGCGGTCACCTGCACGTTGGCGCATCTGCACCAAAGGTCTGCCCAGTCTGCGGTCACCCACAGGCATACTTCGAGGAGCAGTCCCTCAACTACTAAGTTGTAGGTGCTCTGAGCTGTGACGACACGGTCGCGCAAAGGCGCGTAACTGCACAAAAGCTGCAGCTCAAACTTCTAGTGCGTTAAAAATGTACCCGCCAGCAGGTCATCGGCTTGCTGGCGGGTATTTTTGTGTGTGGACGTTGCGGGGAGATTGGGTTTCTCGCCATATGTCTAACGCATCTAGTGGGCCGTCCGGCACGCGCCTGATTTCCTCAAAGAATCGGTAACTTTTGCCTAAAAGCAGCAAAGAATCTGTGGATTTGCCTGATTTTGTCAAAGAATCGGTGGCTCAAATACAGATTCTTTGCACTTTTCAGGCTCACGTAACGTTCCTGACGAGAAACCCACGTGCTTGCACCCCCCCCGTCTGGCGAGAAACCCCGTGCGCTCGCAGCTCGGCGCTTTGCGCGTCCGACCTGCAAGTTTGTCCGCACACGACGCTGTCGCCGTACAAAAAACCGGTGTCCACCTGCGTGAACACCGGTCTGACCTGCATGTTATGTGGAACTTCCAGCTCGCACCCGTGCTACCCCTTGAACCAGCGATTGGGCTGCTCGTAGGAGGGGCAGATGTCGCTCATGGGACAGCCGACGCACTTGGGGTTGCGAGCGGTGCAGGTTTCTCGCCCAAAGTGAATCCACTCTTCGTTGACGTCTTTCCAGAGTTCGTGGGGGAGAAGCGCGAGCAGGTCCTTCTCGGCAGCCAGCGGCGTGGAAGCCGAACTCAGGCGCATGCGCTTGGAGATCCTGTACACGTGCGTGTCCACCGCGATGCCGTCGACCACGTCAAACATCTTGTTGAGGACGATGTTTGCGGTCTTTCGACCAACGCCCGGGAGCGTGACCAGGTCTTCCATGGTGCCTGGAACTTCTCCGCCGTACTCCGTCAGCAGAATCTGTGCCGTCTCCACGCAGTGCTTAGCCTTTGCGCGCCAGAATCCGATGGTCTGGATGACCTCTCCGACCTCGACGGCATTGGCGGCCGCCATGGATGGCGCGTCGGGCCAGCGGCGAAACAACTCGGGCGTGACCTTATTTACGGCGGCGTCAGTAGTCTGCGCCGAAAGCATAACGCTGATGAGCAGGGTAAACGCGTCGTGGTAATCCAGCGCGCTCTGGACGCTTGGATAGAGCTCGTGCATGCGTCGGCACAGCTCAATGCCGCGTTCTACCTTGACTTTCTTTGATTCTCTGGGCATAACCTCTCCTCAATTCCTTTTATGTGTACCCAGTATGTAGTTACGTTATCACGTGAGGCGAGAATAGCAAAATAGCTGCATAACAGCTACAATAACAGCCCAATTGAAAAGTTATCAAACCTTTTCGTAGGACGTCGCGGGCAAGCGTGCCGGACGTCGCTGGTTGATGTCTGTGCGGTCAGCCGTTACGGCATACGCGCCTTCGCGCCAGACGCGTCTCGTCCAGTAAGGTTTGGTGTAACCCGCATGCGTTTGCATGTGGGTTTAGCGGCATGGCGGGAGACTGTGTGTTTATCAATAGAGTTGCAGCTCAACTACTGAGCGCGCCTGAGCTAGAGAAGCTGAAACGAGAGCTTTCGCGTGGATCAGACGCCACACTGTCCCTCTCACAAAGCGCTCGTCCGCTGATGTTAGCTGCACTTTGGGCGCAAAATCCCCGCCCGTGCCTGCTAGTCGTTGCAGGAGAGGACGCCGCGGACCGCACGGCGCGCTCACTTGCAGCGTGGCTGGGAAACGACACCGTGCTGCGCTATCCCAATCGCAAGGATCGTCCCTGGTCGGATACCACGCCAGACGACGCTCTTATTGGAGCAAGGTGCCGTGCCATCGCCAAGCTTTCCGCTGGCGAGAAGGTCATTGTAGTTGCAAGTGCTCACGCGCTGATGCGCAGAGTTCCCCCTGTTGGTTCCGGCTATTTTCTTCCTGCAACGTTTACCGTTGGCGACGACGTCCCCTTTGAGGACGTGGCCTCGCTACTCGTCGGCATGGGATACGCCGACACAGGCGAGGTAGATGCTCCTGGCACCTTCCACATTCACGGCGATACGGTTGATATCTTCCCAGCTCAAGCCACAAGTCCTGTGCGCATTGAGTTCTTCGGAGACGAGATTGACCGCATCAGGCGCTTGGTGGCAGCAACCGGACAGACCATCGGCGCCATTGATGAGGTTACCGTTGCCCCAGCTAGAGAGCTTGCGTTTACCAAAGAGACCATTCGCCGCGCAGAAGAAGCGCTCTACACGCGCGCGCAAGAAAACTCTGCACTCGCTGCTGACCTGGAACTTATTCAGCGTGGAGCTCAGGCACCTGCGCTTGAGCGCTATCTGCCTGTGCTGTACGGAGGTACTGCCAGCCCGCTTGAGCATATCTCTTCAGAGACGCTGGTAGTTCTTGCAGAGCCACGCTCGCTGTTTGATGATTGCCAGCGTGCCTTTGACGAAATCTCTGCATCCGCAACAGCATCAAAAGTGAAACTAGATGGTCTGTATACAAATCCCAAGGCCATGGACTTTGGCTCGCAGCAGCGCTTGTCCTTCTCGTCACTTCTACGTACGGGAGCTGCGGTAACGTCGGAGCTCTCTGTGGTACAGCCGTCCATTGCAGGCTCGGATACAAAGCTTTTGGGTCGCGTGAGGCAGCTGGTGCAAGATCGCGATGCCGTGGTATTTGCGGTGCCCGATCGTGCCGCGCGAGAGCACCTCAAGTTGCTTTTCTCGGATGAGTCCATTCCGTTTGAGGAGTCGCTGGGTACGGCGCTTGAAAACGAGCCTGATCAAAACGGTGCTTACGCGCCACTCAAGCGTGGCCGCGTCACGTTTACTGACGCACCTGTTCCCGCTGGAATCATTATCCCTACAGCTAATCTAGCAGTACTTTCTGTCTCGGACTTGACGGCCAGAAGCGCGCGCAACAAGAAGCGCTCCAAACGTATTGACCCCACAACGGTGACGTTCCCGTTTAAGCCGGGTGACTACGTTGTCCACGCAACGCACGGTATTGCGCACTTTACAGCTATTGTGCGTCAAGAAGTCGCAGGTAGAGAGCGTGATTACTTCCTGCTTGAGTATGCCAATGACGATAAACTCTATGTGCCCCTGGAGCAGGTTGACCGCATCACGCGCTATGTGGGACCCGACGGCAATAATCCACGCCTGACTAGGCTTAACACGGCGGATTGGTCGCGCGCTACTAACAAGGCAAGAAAGTCCGCCAAGAAACTGGCGTTTGACCTGGTAGATCTCTATACACGTCGCGCTTCGGTGCCGGGCTATGCGTTTTCGCTGGACACTCCCGCTCAGGAGGAGATGGAGTCCAGCTTCCCGTATCAGCTAACGCCAGACCAAGAAAGCGCAGTTGCAGACATTAAGCTGGACATGGAAGCACGCAAGCCAATGGACCGTCTGCTTTGCGGTGACGTGGGCTTTGGCAAGACAGAGGTGGCGCTGAGAGCTGCATTTAAGGCATGCCAGGATGCTCGTCAGGTTATGATTTTGTGCCCAACTACCATCTTGGCTCAGCAGCACTACGAGACGTTTTTCTCGCGATTTGCTCCGTTTGATTTGAAGGTAAGCGTGCTTTCGCGTTTTGTTACGCCTGCTCAGCAGAAAAAAGCGCTTGAGGAATTTGCAGACGGAACCGTAGATGTGCTGGTAGGAACCCATAGGTTACTCTCAGCTGACGTCAATCCGCACGACTTAGGCTTGGTTATCATCGATGAGGAACAGCGCTTTGGCGTGCAGCATAAAGAGCAGCTCAAAAACATGCGCGAGCAGGTAGACGTGCTGACGCTCTCGGCAACGCCAATTCCACGCACCATGCAGATGGCCATGAGTGGCGTTCGTGACATGAGCCTGATTTTGACGCCGCCGCCTGGCAGAAAGCCTGTTCAGGTAATGGTGGGCGAGTACAACCCGGATCTTGTTTCCGCAGCTATTAGAAGTGAGCTGGAGCGAGAAGGACAGGTGTACTACGTGTCCAACCGCGTGACCACTATTGATGAGGCGGTGGCTCGCGTGGAGGAAGCTGCGCCGGAGGCTCGCGTGGGTGTGGCTCACGGTCAGATGAGCGCTCGTGAGGTAGAAAACGTCATGCTTGCCTTCCAGGAGCACGAGATTGACGTGTTGGTGGCCACCACCATCATTGAGTCCGGTATTGATAACTCGCACACTAACACGCTGATTATCGAGGACTCACAGCGCTTGGGACTGGCTCAGCTGTACCAGCTCAAGGGCCGTGTTGGTCGCGGTAGGCAGCAGGCGTACGCGTACTTTATGTTCCCGGCGGAGTTGCCGCTGACGGAAGAGGCAACCGAACGTCTGACCGCAATCAACGAGTTCCAGGACCTGGGCAGTGGCATGCGTATTGCCATGCGTGACCTGGAGATTAGAGGCGCGGGCTCCCTTATGGGCGCTGAGCAACACGGAAACCTTTCCAGCGTTGGCTTTGACCTCTTTACACAGATGCTGGGCGAGGCAGTTGCTGAGGCTCGTGGTGAGTCCGCTGAGTTGGAGCAGGCTGAAGTTACCATCAATCTACCTGCAGATTTCTATCTTGATGAGGACTATCTGCCAGAGGTTGACCGACGCGTTCTGGTGTACCGTCGTCTTGCCGCAGCTACAGAGCTTTCCGATGTGGATGCCCTGCAGCAAGATACCGAGAATAGCTTTGGCGCCCTGCCGCTTGCAGGTAAGAACTTGTTTGATCGTGCTCGCGTGCGTATCCGCGCGCAGCGTCTGGGTGCAACGTCAGTAAGCCTGACAAATGGGCGTCTGGTATATCTGGGCGTAGAAATTCCTCGCGAACAAGCCCTCAAGTTGAAGGGTCGCGGTGCTATCGTGTATCCAAAGACGCATAAACTGGCGTATCCGTTCCATAGAAATGAAGAGCAGCTGATGCCCGCCGCCCTGGGAGTTCTTGAAGAGCTTGGTGGCGACGACGAGGTTGAGGAGTAAATATGAGTCAAACAGCAGGTCAGACGTTACAGAACGCCGCGAGCGCCGCACAGAACGTCGCGTGCGCCGCGCAGGATGCCGCAAGCGCCGTGGACACGATCTTTACCGCACCACACCTCAGGTGGGGTGTTATTGGCTGCGGAGTCATTGCAAATCAGATGGCAGAGGCGTTGGCTTCGGTTGGCAGAACCATTGACGGCGTAGCCAACAGAACGCAAGAAAAGGCCGTCGCGTTTGCACAAAAACACCACGTCAAGCGTGTGTATGACAGCATCGACGATCTTCTCGCCAGCGACGAGATTGACGCGGTGTACCTGACCACACCTCATAACACGCACATCATCTATCTGCGCAAAGCGCTTCAGGCAGGCAAGCATGTGCTGTGCGAGAAGTCCATTACGCTCAACTCGGCTGAGCTGCTTGAGGCCGAAGAACTTGCTCGTCAAAACGGCGTTCAGCTCATGGACGCCTGCACCATTTTGCACATGCCACTCTACAAAGAGCTGGTTAGCCGCGTGGAGGCTGGCGAGTTTGGTCCAGTCAACCTGATTCAGGAGAATTTTGGTAGCTACAAAGAGTTTGACATGGAGAATCGCTTCTTCAATCCCAAACTTGCGGGCGGCGCTCTGCTGGACATTGGCGTCTATTCGCTGACGCTGGCCCGTCTTTTCTTGAAGAGTCAGCCTCATGACGTGCTCTCCATGATGAATCCGGCCCCTACCGGCGTTGATCAGACGGACGGCATTTTGCTCAGAAACGCCGAGGGTCAGATGGTTGTTCTGGCGTTGACACTTCATTCCAAGCAGCCAAAACGCGCTATGATTTCCGCTGATAAAGCCTTCATCGAGATTATGGAGTACCCACGCGCAGACGTTGCCACAATTACGTGGACTGACGACGGCAAACAGGAGAAAGTCCAGGTAGGACGCACGGCTGACGCTCTGGCGTACGTACTGGCAGATCTGGAGTCCGCTGTTGCAGGAGACGCTTCTGCTCAGGCGCAGCTTGAGGTCTCAAAGGACGTTATGGAGCTCATGACCGGCCTGCGTAACGACTGGAATTTCCTGTACCCTGAGGAGCAGTAAGTTCTATGACATCTGCCGAGAAGATCGCCCAGCTAGCTGCCGCAGTTGATGAAGAAACAAAGGCTCGTCCCGGAGCACCGCAGACACACCCGGAGTTTGACCGTCTGGTTAGAACTATCTGGCGACTTCGTCAGGAGGACGGCTGTCCTTGGGATAAGGAACAGACGCATCAGTCCATCTCAAAGAATATGATTGAGGAGGCCTACGAGGCGGTTGAGGCTATTGCTGAGGACTCTCCCGAGCACCTTGAGGAAGAGCTTGGTGACATACTTGAACAGGTAGTTCTCCACTCGCAGATTGAGGCTGACAGCGGTGCAGTGAGCGACGCCGAGCGCGCAGCGGGTACGGCTGACATGCGCGATCGCGCAGCGGGCTTCGGCATCGATGACGTGTGCCGAGCGCTCAACCAGAAGCTGGTACGCAGGCATCCGCACGTGTTTGGGCCAGAAGCTGGCTCAACGTCGTCGGCTGCGGCTGTCTTGGACGTGTGGGAGAGCGTCAAAGCTGAGGAGCGCGCCAGTGCGGAAGATACCGTGCACACCGAGGGTCTTCTCGACTCGGTTCCACAGTCTCTACCTGCGCTCATGCAAGCACAGAAGATCTCAAAGCGCGCCGCAAAGATGGGCTTTGAGTGGGCGTCTGTCGCTGACGTGTGGGACAAGGTTGCCGAGGAACGCGCGGAGTTTGAAGCTGAAGCCCCAGGTACGCAGCAGAAAACGGACGAGTTTGGTGACATCTTGTTTGCGCTGATAAACGTCGCTCGCTGGGAAGGCGTTGATGCGGAAGAGGCGCTGATGAGCGCCTGCAGAAAGTTCCGCGCTCGCTGGTCGTACATGGAGAAAGCTACTGCTGAGAGAGGCTTCTCGCTTGACGAGAAGCCCGAGCTTCAAGAAGATTTGTGGCAAGAAGCAAAACGTCATCTTGATTCGTAAATAGTCTGCGTAGATTGCTGCGAAGACATGCGACGTGCCGCAAAGCTTGCGACTTGCCGTTGGAGCGACGACTTCTATTCGGTGAAACGATGAAATTCCAAACTGAGGCAGGGCTATCGGCGCTGCCTCTGCCATAATAAAGATGTTGCAATTTGTTGCGACGCATCACCAAACAAACCAGAAATGAGATCCGTGATGAGTCAAGACACCACTAAAAAGAGTGGTACAAAAAGAAAAACAACGCCCACCAAGCGTTCCGTTGAGCCTCTTAAAGAGACTACCGCGGAGCACGCCGCTGGTGCTCTCAAGATATTTCCAACTAAAAAGGCCGAGAAACCCCAGGTAACTGAGAAATCTCAATCTGATCAGAAGTCTGCTGTGGCAAAGAAAGCTGTGGCGGCTCCAAAAGATACAGCGTCGTCAGAGGGCACGGTGCCATCAAAACAAGCATCTTCCCAGGAGAGTTCCAAGGACATTAAGTCTAAAAGAACTGTTCAAGTTAAGAGGATTGATAGGACTCAGAGGTCCGAAAGAGGTCAAAAGTCCGAGCGCGGACAGAAGACTGAAAGAACCAATAAACCGCAGTTCAGCGTAGCGTCTCTGGTAGAGCTTAAAGACAATGCACTTGACTTCGCGCGCAATCATACCAGGCTTGTCGTTTTTCTCGGCGTTGTAATCTTCCTGCTTGTTGGCCTGTATCCACCAATTCGCGGCTACTACCATGCTGTTCGCGAGCATGACGAGTTGCTGCTAAATCAGCAGAAGCTCGAGGAAGATCAAAAACGCCTTGAGTCC
This sequence comes from uncultured Atopobium sp., assembly GCA_916048235.1. Lineage (GTDB taxonomy): Bacteria > Actinomycetota > Coriobacteriia > Coriobacteriales > Atopobiaceae > Lancefieldella. The sequence goes on along the minus strand of CAJZGX010000005.1, from coordinate 1,596 downwards.
GAGGTTCAGGGTCTGCAGACAAAAGAGGGCATCATAGATGAGGCTCATAAGCAGGGCTTGGTTTCTGGCGACGAGGAATCTGCACGGGTAGAGGGTCTTGATAAAAAGAAGGACGAGAATACCGTTCAGCACCCTGATTATCCTTGGTACATCAAGGTGGGAGACTTTGTTTTTGGATTTACACCAGGCGATTCCGGCAATACTGAGGCTCCTAAGAGCGCAAACTCTGACGATTCTACCTCTGCGCCAGCTCCTGAAGAGTCTCACGAGCAGAAGAACTCCGGAGAAGGCGGATCTTCTGAGGGGTCCGGCGCCGACAATTCAAAGTCTGATAGTGGGAACTCACACTAATGCTTCTAGCTGCAATTGATATAGGAACCGTAACCGCTCGACTTGCACTTGCGCAGGTTGAGGACGGTCGTGTCATTCGCATGGCAAAATACACCGAGATTGTCAATTTGGGCGAGGGTGTTGATAAGACAAAGCGCCTGCTACCTGAGGCAATTCATCGTTGTGTTGGTTGCGTTTCTTCTTATGTTGATCATGCGAGAAAAGAGGGCGCTGAGGCGGTTGTTTGCACGCTCACAAGCGCTGCTCGCGATGCAGAAAATGCTCCTGACCTGGGAATGGGTCTAGCCTCGCTGGGACTTGAGCCCATGATTATTCCAGGTGAAATTGAAGGCGCGCTCACGTTTTTGGGTGTCTCTCACGATTTTGAGAATCATCGCATTCTTGTTGCCGACAGCGGCGGCGGCTCAACTGAGCTGGTCGTTGGCACGCTGGCGGGCCAGTCTGCAGCCCAAGGCGCAGGCCAGCAGCTTGAGGGTCAGCAGCTTGAGGGGCAGCAGCTCGAGGGGCAGCAGCTCGACATCAACTTTGTCGAGTCCGTTGACCTTGGCTGCAGACGTCTGACTGAGCGCTTTAATCTGTCTTCGGATCACCCATCAGCTGAGGACATTGATGGAGCACACAAAATGGCAGCTCAAATGATGTCTGAGGCTATTGGGCGAGCTCAGCAGCAGTGTGCAGCGCCTGAGCTTTTAGTGGGTGTTGGTGGAACCGCAACCAGCCTCATTGCCATCAGGGATCATCTTGACCCGTATGACCCGTCAAAGGTGCATCTCAGCCACATCTCGCTTGACGAGGTGTTGCAGATAGAAGGGCTTCTCGCCAGCAAAACGCTAAAGGAGCGAGAAGACATAACGGGATTGCAGGCAAAACGTGCACCCGTTATGCTTGCGGGAACTATTTTGCTTGCAGAATTGATGAAGAACTCGGGCTTTAAACACCTGGTAGTAAGCGAGAGTGACCTGCTCTTTGGCCTGGTGGTAACTGCAGCTGCCGTTCACCAGGGAAAGCAGTCGCCTGTGATTTGGAAGCCAATTTTGCGCCCGCTGAATTAAAAGTAGTGGCATAATAGCTAGACATATCCGGGGGCGTGGCGGAATTGGCAGACGCAGGGGACTTAAAATCCCTCGACTTCGGTCTTGCGGGTTCGAGTCCCGCCGCCCCTACCACTTTTGTTATAGAATAAATAGCATTTTAGCTGCGTATTTTCGGAAAATATTTAAGTATTAGGCTTTATTGGGCGTGAAG
>CAJZGX010000004.1:0-23946 GCA_916048235.1 uncultured Atopobium sp. | reverse complement strand
GCGCGCGGTGGACTCGTGCTGCGGTCGCGCGGTGGGCGCGCGGTGGGCGCGCGGTGGGCGCGCCACCCGCCTGGCGAGAAACCCCGTCCACTAGCAGCGCTTTCGCACAAGAAAACCTGGTACGCACACGAAGTGGATACCGGGCGGAAGGCGCGTTTGTGCAGCTAGCGCGGTCGTGACGCGTGTGGTGCGCGAGTCGCAGCTCGCACATGGTTCAACGCCATCCACGCAAAAACCCTCCCGCGCGAAGATGCACAGGAGGGTTTGCAAGTTGGATTAAGCCGTATGCTTAGAGCTTGATCTCGATATCGACACCAGCTGGAAGGTCGAGACGCATAAGCGAATCAACGGTAGAAGCGCTTGGGTCGAGAATATCGATGAGACGCTTGTGAGTGCGCATCTCAAACTGATCACGGGAATCCTTATCCTTGTGTGGTGAGCGGATAACGGTGTAAAGGTTGCGCTCGGTTGGCAGAGGGATAGGACCGGAAACACGCGCACCTGTCTTCTGTGCGGTGTCAACAATCAGCTTAGCGGACTGATCAATGACCTCGTGATCATAGCCCTTGAGGCGAATCCTGATCTTCTGGCTTGACACTTTGGGTACCTCCATAAATGAGCTAGAGCTCGTGGTCGTTTACTTAGGATGCAGAGCCGCCGTTTTTGGCGACAATCTCTTCGCGTACAGCGTTAGGAACGGGCTCGTAAGAATCGAACTGCATGGTGTAGCTCGCACGGCCCTGGGTCTGGGAACGAAGGTCGGTTGCGTAACCGAACATCTCACCAAGAGGCACCTTAGCGCGGATGACCTTGGCGTCCATACGATCGTCCATACCCTCAATCTTGCCACGACGAGAAGAAAGGTTGCCCATAACGTCGCCCATGTACTGCTCAGGTGTCTCAACCTCAACAGACTCAACTGGCTCGAGAAGGACAGGGTTGGACTTCTTAAGAGCATCCTTAATTGCCATAGAACCAGCAATCTTAAATGCTGCCTCAGAAGAGTCGACCTCGTGGTAAGAACCGTCAACAAGGGTGACCTTGATGTCGACTACTGGGTAACCAGCAATAACACCGTTCTCAAGAGCCTCACGAATGCCCTTATCGATAGATGGGATGTACTCCTTAGGAATGACACCACCAACGATAGCGTTGACAAACTCGTAACCCTTGCCCTCTTCCTGTGGCTCAAGGTCGATGACTGCGTGGCCATACTGACCCTTACCACCGGACTGACGGACAAACTTGCCCTCAGCGTGGCTTACTGCCTTACCAGCAGTCTCGCGGTAAGCAACCTGTGGCTTACCAACGTTGCAGTCAACCTTAAACTCACGACGGAGACGGTCAACAATAATCTCAAGGTGAAGCTCGCCCATACCAGCAATGATGGTCTGGCCGGTCTCGTGATCAGTGTGAACCTGGAAGGTTGGGTCCTCTTCAGCCAGCTTAGAAAGGCCGATGGACATCTTCTCCTGCTCAGCCTTGGTCTTAGGCTCAACAGCAACGTCGATAACAGGATCTGCGAAGCTGATGGACTCAAGGATGATTGGGTTCTTCTCGTCACAAAGAGTGTCACCAGTAGTGGTGTTCTTTAGACCAACGCATGCAACGATGTCGCCTGCGGAGCACTCTTCACGGTCAACACGGTCGTTTGCGTTCATCTCGAGGATGCGGCCAAAGCGCTCACGGTTGTCCTTGACGGAGTTGTAGACGTAAGAACCTGCCTCAGCCTGACCAGAGTAAACACGAATGTAGGTAAGCTTACCAACATAAGGGTCAGTCATGATCTTGAATGCAAGAGCGGAGAATGGCTCTTTAACGTCTGCGTGACGGACAGCCTCGTCACCCTTAGGAGTGACGCCATCAATCTCTGGAACATCCAGAGGGCTTGGAAGGAAGTCGATGACTGCGTCCAGAAGCTCCTGAATACCCTTGTTCTTGTAAGCGGAACCAACAAAGACAGGGTTAATCTGACCAGCAAGAACGCCAGCACGAAGAGCACCCTTAAGGGTCTCAACGTCAACCTCTTCACCCTCGAGAACAGCCATCATGAGCTCCTCAGAGAAGTCAGAAGCTGCCTCAAGAAGCTCTTCACGCTTCTCAGCTGCAATCTCTACAAACTCAGCAGGAATCTCGTCGAGTGGCTCAGGGTAAATCATGCCCTTAGCATCCTCTTTGAAGTCCCATGCAGTGTTGGTGACAAGGTCGATAAGACCCCAGAAGTTAGACTCAGCACCCATTGGGACCTGAGCTGCAATTGCGTTTGCGCCAAGGCGGTCACGCATGGTCTGGATTGCACGGAAGAAGTCTGCGCCTACGCGGTCAAACTTGTTGATGAATGCAATACGAGGTACGCCGTACTTGGTTGCCTGACGCCAAACGGTCTCGGACTGTGGCTGAACGCCTGCAACTGCGTCGAAGACTGCAACTGCGCCGTCCAGAACACGAAGAGAACGCTCAACCTCAGCGGTAAAGTCAACGTGGCCTGGGGTGTCGATGATCTGGATGACGTGGTCTTTCCAGAAGCAAGTGGTAGCTGCGGAAGTAATGGTTACGCCGCGCTCCTGTTCCTGAACCATCCAGTCCATGGTTGCTGCACCGTCGTGAACCTCACCAATCTTGTGGGTCTTACCGGTGTAGTAAAGAATACGCTCCGTAGTGGTGGTCTTACCAGCATCGATGTGAGCCATGATGCCGATGTTGCGGAGGTCTTTAAGATTGTACTTAGTCTTAGCCATTTGTTTGCTACTCCTGAATTCCGACTAGAAGCGGTAGTGGGAGAAGGCGCGGTTGGCCTCAGCCATCTTGTACAGGTCCTCGCGGCGCTTGACGGATGCACCTACGCCGTTAGTTGCGTCGATGATCTCGTTTGCAAGACGCTCTGCCATGGTCTTCTCTTTACGGCTACGGCTGAAAGTGACCATCCAGCGGATAGCAAGAGTAGTTGCACGACGGGAGTTGACCTCCATTGGGACCTGGTAAGTAGCGCCACCAACACGCTTAGGCTTAACCTCAAGTGTTGGGCGAATGTTATCCATAGCCTTCTTGAAGACAGTGAGGGCATCCTCGCCAGTCTTCTCTGCGACGATGTCAAATGCACCGTAGACAATGCGCTCTGCGGTTGCTTTCTTGCCGTCGAGAAGGACCTTGTTAATAAGCTGGGTTACCAGACGATTGTTGTAGACGGCGTCAGGCATAACCTCACGACGTACTGCTGCTGCGCGACGCGGCATATTAATCTCCTAAGAACTAGTTCGAGTAGTGGACGTGATTACTTAGCACGCTTAGTGCCGTAACGGGAACGGCCCTGAGCACGATTCTGAACTGCTGCGCAGTCGAATGCACCGCGAACAACCTTGTAACGAACACCAGGAAGGTCACGGACACGGCCGCCACGAACCAGAACAATGGAGTGCTCCTGGAGGTTGTGGCCCTCACCAGGAATGTAAGCGGTTACCTCAATGCCATTAACAAGACGAACACGAGCAACCTTACGGAGTGCTGAGTTAGGCTTCTTTGGCGTAGTGGTGAAAACGCGGGTGCAAACACCACGCTTCTGTGGGTTGTGCTGAAGAGCGGCGTTCTTAGACTTTGACTTGACGCTCACGCGGCCCTTACGTACGAGCTGGTTAATAGTAGGCAAGATCTTCTCCTTCTTATACCTATCTACCTGCAGTTTTACATATTCGAAAGGCGACACAGCACTGTCCCCTTGGAATTACGCAGGGAAGTACTTTACGCTGATGAAAGCCACATGTCAACAAGCCACTGTGCCGGGCGTATCTATACTTCATAGAAATTACACGAGTAGCAAATATTAGTTTTAGATAAAGGAGTCTTTTTTTCAAAAACTATAAATTTGGCGAGAAATGCCTTGGTTAAGGATGACTCTAAGCTCAAGAGACTAACTTCAAAACAGCAATTACTTCTTCTCCGTCTTTCTCGCCCGTCTCAACAAATCCATATGAACGATAGAGATCTTGCGCGACCTTATTTATGGGTTCATAGGAAAGCCAACAAAATTCTGCTTTTCCACAGGGAAAGGTACGTATAAACTCCAACGCAAGCCTGAGTGCTTCTTTGCCGTATCCCCTACCTTGGAATTTTGCATCAATCATCAGACGTCGAAGATCGTAATTATTTTGAGCTATTGCTGGAGCTTTGTCCCAGCTGCTATCTGTGCCAAACCCAATCATCAGAAACCCTATTGGTAAATCATTCTTGTATATACCAAAAGGAAAAATCTGTCCGTTTTCTGCCTTGGCTATATAGGCTTCGATAAGACTTATATCATTTCCAGCAACAAAGTCTTGCTGGTCCTCGGACACCTTGAGCTTAAGAATGTCCCACACGTTTCTTCCGTTTATGTGCTGAAGACTTAACATACGGTATCAATCAAAAGTCCATTGCTTGTTGATATAAAAAGCGACAAACTTCTACTTTCCTAGTGCTGATGAGCAGCGTGAGCAAGGCCAACGCTAATAAGCGTAATGACATGATCATCAGCAAGAGAATAAATGACGCGACGCCCATCTCTTTTTGCAGCTACCAGACCACGATCGCGCAGAAGGCGGAGCTGATGAGAAGTAGCAGACTGAGAAACAGAGAGAAGCTCCTGCAGTTCAGTTACACTCTTCTCACCCAAAAGAAGAGCTCCCAAAATCTGGAAACGTGTAAAGTCAGAAAGCGCATCATAAATTTGAGTGGCATCATAGATGATATCGTCATTAGTAAGAAACTCGTGCAGTTGTTCTTCAGAAACGCACTCGCAAATATTGTTTGTATGCTCACACTCGTGAGAATGATTAGTCATGATACTTCCTACTCTTTACAACTCAAAACTCTGAGTACACAGGGCTTCTCGCAAAATATTGTTTGTAACGCATCTTAGTATATACCGACTCTGCTCCGTTAGAACAAATAAAAAGAGGACTCCAGCTAACGGCTGAAGTCCTCTTCTGTATCGGAGTCAATCTCCGAAAAAGTTTGATGTATCAGACGAGATAACTTACTCGTCTTCGCCGTCTGCCTCAGCATCCATGCGGACAACCTGATTGAGAAGGTCATCCAGAGAACCAAGGTCCTCGTTGATTACATCAGGGCTAACCTCGTCGGAAGAAGAACCGATGAGTGTCTCGGTGTAATCAGAGTGAGTGGATGGAGCTGCAGAGCCCAGCATCAAGCCGCCATCGCCTTCTGGCGAGAAGACCATGTTGAGCAGCTGAGAAAGATCCTCAGAATCTGCCTCATCCTCTTCTGGCTCAAGGATGTAGAGGAGGTTACGAGCCTCAAGGCCATCGCGGAGCTCCTCGATTGCCTTTGCACCAATACCATCGATGCGAAGCAGGTCTTCCTCAGTCTTACCGATAAGATCACCTACGGTCTCAATGCCAACCTCGCTGAACTTGTTGGTCCAACGCTGTGACACGCCAAGATCGTCGAAGAGGTACAGCTTTGCGTCCTCGCTTGAAAGTGTGCGGCCATTCTTGGAGTAAACGCCACCGTTGTAATCCTCGTTGACCCAGTCAAGCTGCTTAGGAAGCTGCTCCTCGATGTCCTTAAGCTCTGCTGGTGCCCAGTCTGGAAGAGACTTAGCAAGAGAAGAAGTTGGGCCATCAATCTTGGTGCCGTGGTAGGTAAGCTCAACATCGCTGTATGCGGAGAGACCAGTACCTGCAGGAATCTGCTTACCAACAATAACGTTGGACTTGAGGTCAAGCAGGTGGTCAACGTCGCCCTCGATAGCTGCAGAGGTAAGAACGCCTGCAGTACGGATGAACGATGCACTGGAGAGCCAAGAATCGATAGAGCTTGCAACCTTCAGAGTACCAAGGATTGCTGGCTCTGCCTCTGGTGGAGTACCACCAGCAAGGGCAATGTTCTGGACAGTCTCTGCAAAGACATAGCGGTCCACATACTGACCAAGCAGGTACGAAGAGTCACCTGGGTTGGTAACCTGGACACGACGAAGCATCTGACGTGCGATAACCTCGATGTGCTTATCGTTGAGTTCTACACCCTGGGAGGTATAGACGTCCTTAACAGACTCAACGAAGGTGTGCATAGTGGACTCAATGTCAGTGAGTCGACGGAGCATACGGAAGTTGACGAAGCCGCGGGTAATCTGGTCACCAGCACGGACAACAACGCCATCCTCAATGCCAGGCATGAAGCGGACAGATGCAGGTACACGCCACTCCTCGATGACACGGGAAGCATCGTCTGCATCAACAATACGCAGCAGGTACTCGGTGGTCTCTGGGGTAATGTGAAGAACACCAGAAACAGGAGCCAGGTCAGCCTCGCGACCAAGAATCTTCTCGTTGACGTTGCCGACGACGTCGAACATACGAGCAACGGTAGGAAGACCCTGCGTAATATCGTCTGCGCCTGCAACACCACCGGAGTGAATGGTACGCATGGTCAACTGAGTACCAGGCTCACCAATGGACTGAGCTGCGATAATACCAACTGCAGTACCAATGTTGACAGGACGACGGGTGGAAAGATCCCAGCCGTAGCACTTCTGGCAGACGCCGTACTTAGACTTACAGGTCAGAAGCGCGCGGAGCTGAACCTTAGCAAGGCCGTGCTCAACAAGACGCTCAAGATCCTGCTTGGACTCAACATAGCCACCAGCAGGGATAAGAACCTCGCCAGTGTTTGGATCGCAGACATCCTCAAGGGTGCAGCGGCCAATCAGGTCAGTATCAACAGAAGTCTGACCAGGCTTAATCAGAGGATAGGTAACTGCCTCATCAGTGCCGCAGTCCTCCTCGCGGACAATAACGTCCTGTGCAACGTCGACGAGTCGACGAGTCAGGTAACCAGAGTCGGAGGTGTGGGATGCGGTATCTACCAGGCCCTTACGAGCGCCGTAGGTAGAAATGAAGTACTCAAGAGGCTCAAGACCCTCGCGGAAGTTTGCCTTAATTGGAAGGTCGATGGTTTCACCGGACATATCCGCCATCAGGCCTCGCATACCAGCAAGCTGGCGAAGCTGTGTCTTAGAACCACGAGCTCCAGAGTCAGCCATCATGTAAATTGGGTTGTCCTCTGCAAAGCCTGCAAGCATCTCAGAGCCGAGAAGATCGGTGCACTCGGTCCATGCGTTAACAACCTCAACGTGACGCTCTCGCTCGGAAAGGAAGCCGTCCTCGTAGTACTCGTTGATCTGGTCAACGCGGTCCTGTGCCTCCTGAAGCAGCTGTGGCTTGTGTGGAGGAATAACTGCATCCCAAACGGAAACGGTCAGACCAGCAAGGGTTGCGTAGTGGAAACCAGTCTTCTTGATGTTGTCCAGGATTGGCTCAACATCAGCCATTGGGTAACGGTCGCAGCAATCGTTGACCAGAACACCAATGTCGGACTTAACCATCTTGTAGTTGATGTATGGGTAATCCTCTGGCAGGCACTGACGGTTGAAGATAATGCGACCAACAGTGGTCTCAAAACGCTTAGTACCCTCAGTAACGTCCAGGTCCTCATACTGACCGCGGCCGGTCATAACGCGGAAGATAGCACGATCGCTATCAGCAACGTTTGCATCCTTGGAGCTTACGCGGACAACAACCTTTGCCTGAATATCAAGGTCACGGTTGGCCTCAATAGCCAGAAGAGCATCCTCAAAGCTTGCAAAGGTAAGAGTCTTAGCGTCTTCACCGGTCTTCTCGGAAGTGAGGTAGTAGACACCAAAGACCATATCCTGAGAAGGAACGGTCAGAACCTTACCAGAAGCAGGGCTTCTGAGGTTGTTGCTGGAGAGCATCAGAATGCGAGCCTCTGTCTGTGCCTGAGTAGAAAGTGGCACGTGGACAGACATCTGGTCGCCGTCGAAGTCTGCGTTGAATGGTGCGCAGACCAGAGGGTGCAGGTGGATTGCCTTACCCTCGATAAGGACTGGCTCAAATGCCTGGATAGACAGACGGTGAAGGGTAGGTGCGCGGTTGAGAAGAACGAGGCGGTCCTGAATGACCTCATCCAGAACATCCCAAACAACTGGTGTACCACGGTCAATAGCGCGCTTTGCGCCCTTAATGTTTTCAACCTTGCGAAGCTCAACCAAACGACGCATGACAAATGGCTTGAAGAGCTCAAGTGCCATAGCAGATGGAAGGCCGCACTGGTGCAGCTTCAGGTGTGGGTCAACAACAATGACGGAACGGCCAGAGTAGTCAACACGCTTACCCAGAAGGTTCTGACGGAAGCGACCCTGCTTACCCTTAAGGGCCTCAGCAAGAGACTTCAGAGGACGTCCACCACGACCAGTGACTGGACGACCACGGCGACCGTTGTCAAACAGAGCGTCAACGGACTCCTGAAGCATGCGCTTCTCGTTGTTAACAATGATAGAAGGTGCCTCAAGATCAAGCAGGCGCTTAAGACGATTGTTACGGTTAATAACACGACGATACAAATCGTTTAAGTCGGAAGCTGCAAAACGGCCACCATCAAGCTGAACCATAGGACGAAGATCAGGTGGAATAACTGGTACAACGTCAAGGATCATGTTAGCTGGATCGTTGCCACCCTTGAGGAAGGCGTCAACAATCTCAAGGCGCTTAATGGCCTTCTCGCGCTTCTGCTTCTGAGCATCCTCGTTGGCGATAATAGCGCGGAGCTCCTTGGCCTCTTTCTCAAGGTCAATGTTGGAGAGAAGGTCGCGGACTGCCTCTGCGCCCATACCACCCTTGAAGTAGATGCCATAGTAGCGCTTAAGCTCGGAGAACAGACCCTCATCGGAGATGAGCTCTCTAGTCTCAAGCTGCATGAACTTCTCGAAAGCCTCACGACGAAGCGTCTTCTCTTCCTCGTACTCTTCCTCAAGATCAGCGACGCCTGCACGAATCTCGTCCTCAGAAAGAGGCTCAAAATCGCCAAACTCATCATCCTGTGGCTGGCCCTGCTCGCGAAGACGTGCAATCTGATCGTCACGCTCTGCGTCAAGCTCTTCGAGGTCTGCTGCAAGCTCCTCACGAAGATCGTCTACGTCAGCCTCACGTGCCTCAGTGTCAACACTGGTGATTACGTAAGATGCAAAGTAGAGGACTTTCTCGAGGTCCTTGCTCTTGATATCAAGAAGACGTGCCAGAGGGAAGCTGGTTGGGCTCTTGAAGTACCAAATGTGGCTTACAGGAGCAGCAAGCTCGATGTGGCCCATGCGGTCACGACGAACCTTTGCGGTGGTTACTTCAACACCGCAGCGCTCGCAGGTAATGCCCTTGAAGCGAATGCCTTTGTACTTACCGCAGGCGCACTCCCAGTCCCTTACAGGTCCAAAGATCTTCTCGCAGAAAAGACCGTCCTTTTCTGGCTTAAGGGTACGGTAGTTGATGGTCTCAGGCTTCTTTACCTCGCCATAGGACCAACCGCGGATATCATCAGCAGACGCTAGAGAAATTTTAATAGCGTCAAATTCAGTGGAATCGAAATCTGCCACAGTCGCTACTCCTTATCGGTGGTCGCGTCGCCTACAAGTGCGGATGCACCCTCAGCGTCTTGGGACAGGTCGGAAGCGGTTACCTCAGTGAAGCCAAGGTCGTTGAGGATCTCAACAGCGTTCTTCTCCTCAGGATCTGTGACCTTTGCGGTATTTGCACGCTTACGATAGGAGATTGGCTCAATGTCAAGTGCCAGGGAGCGAATCTCTTTGACCAGAACCTTGAAGGACTCAGGAATTCCTGCAGTAGGAATGTTCTCGCCCTTAACAATGGACTCGTAGGTCTTAACACGGCCATTGGTATCGTCAGACTTAACGGTGAGGATCTCCTGAAGGACGTTAGCAGCACCGTATGCATACAGTGCCCAAACCTCCATCTCACCAAAGCGCTGACCGCCGAACTGTGCCTTACCACCCAGAGGCTGCTGGGTAACAAGAGAGTAAGGACCAGTTGAACGTGCGTGGATCTTATCGTCAACCATGTGGCCGAGCTTCAAGATGTAAGAAACACCAACGGTAATTGGACTCTTGAAAGCCTCACCGGTTCGACCATCGTAGAGGGTAGTCTTACCACGCTCGTTGAGCTGTGGAACAAACTCCTCACGCATGTCCTCGCCGTACTCCTTGAGAGCCTTGTTGATCATGTTGATGTTGGTGCGGCGAACAATCTCTGCAACGGACTCATCAGTAGCACCGTCAAAGAGTGGTGTTGCAACAGGAATTGGGCCCTCAACGTAACGCTTAGAATCTGCGTCATCGTCATCCCAACCGTGTGCAGCGCCCCAACCAAGGTGGCACTCAAGCAGCTGACCAACGTTCATACGGGAAGGAACGCCCAGTGGGTCGAGAATAACGTCTACTGGGGTACCGTCTGCCATGTAAGGCATATCCTCAACTGGGAGAACCTTACAAATAACACCCTTGTTACCGTGACGGCCAGCGATCTTATCGCCCTGCTGGATCTTTCTGCGCTGAGCAACAAAGACGCGGACCAGGTCGTTTACTCCTGGAGGCAGGTCGTCTCCAGCCTCACGGCTGAAGCGGACAACGTCAACAACGCGACCATAGGAGCCGTGTGGCATCTTGAGGGACGTATCACGAACATCGTGTGCCTTAGCACCGAAGATTGCACGAAGCAGGCGCTCTTCTGCGGTCAGAGCAGTCTCACCCTTAGGAGTGACCTTACCAACCAGAATATCGCCAGGGCCAACCTCAGCGCCGATGCGGATGATACCGTCATCGTCGAGGTTTGCGAGCATGTCCTCACCAAGGTTTGGAATCTCGCGGGTAATCTCCTCAGCACCAAGCTTGGTATCACGAGCATCAATCTCGTGGCGGGAAATGTTAACGGAGGTCAGAAGGTCTTCCTGAACAACACGCTCGGAGACGATAATACCGTCCTCGTAGTTGTAGCCTTCCCATGGCATGTAAGCAACGGTAAGGTTTGCACCAAGTGCCAGCTCAGAGTGGTCAACAGATGGACCGTCTGCGATTGGCTGGCCTTTCTCGACCTGCTGTCCAACAGTGACGATTGGACGATGGTTGATGCAAGTGGACTGGTTGGAGCGCTCGTACTTAGGAAGATCGTAGCGCTGAGAACCGTGCTCATCGGAGTAGATGACAACGTGAGCTGCATCAACCTCGGTGACCTCGCCGGCAAACTCTGCGCAAATAAGCTCACCAGAGTCCTGAGCTGCGCGGCCCTCCATGCCAGTTCCAACAAATGGAGCGTGGGACTGAATCAGAGGCACTGCCTGACGCTGCATGTTTGCACCCATGAGGGTACGCTTTGCATCGTCGTGCTCAAGGAATGGAATGAGGTTAGCTGCGACGGAGAGAAGCTGACGTGGAGAAACGTCCATGTAGTCAACGTCCTCAACAGGAACCTGTGCAGGTGCACCGAAGGAACCGTCGAAGTCGCGGGTACGTGCAATAACGCGGTCTGCAACAACAATCTTGCCGTCTGCGTCAACCTCAACAAACTTCTTAGACTTAGGGTCAATTGGGGTGTTAGCAGGAGCAATAATGTGATTCTCCTCCTCGTCTGCAGTCATCCAGACAATGTCGTCAGAGACAACACCGCCTGTAACCTTACGATAAGGAGCCTCGATAAAGCCGTACTCATTTACGTGAGCGTACAGTGCCAAGGAGCCGATAAGACCAATGTTTGGTCCCTCAGGAGTCTCGATTGGGCACATACGGGAGTAGTGCGAGTTATGAACGTCGCGGACTGCGGTAGGAACGTTGGTACGACGGCTGGAGCCGGACTTGTGTCCTGCAAGACCGCCAGGTCCCAGAGCAGAAAGACGACGCTTGTGGGTCAAACCAGCAAGTGGGTTTGCCTGGTCCATGAACTGCGAAAGCTGAGAAGAACCGAAGAACTCCTTGATTGCAGCAACAATTGGACGGATGTTGATCAAAGACTGTGGAGTGATGTCGTCTGCGTCCTGAGATGCCATACGCTCACGAACAACGCGCTCCATGCGGCTCATACCAATGCGGAACTGGTTCTGGACCAGCTCGCCAACGGTACGGACGCGGCGGTTGCCAAAGTGGTCAATGTCATCAAGGTGCTTAGACTCATCACCTGCATGCACTGCAAGAAGGTACTGAAGAGCTGCAACGATGTCCTCTTTGGTAAGAACACGAACGTCTGCAGGAATCTCTTCCTCAAGCTTCTTGTTAATCTTGTAACGACCAACGCGAGCAAGGTCATAGCGCTGCTCGTTGAAGAAAAGGCCGTCAAGCAGAGAACGGGCAGAGTCAACAGTTGGTGGCTCGCCTGGACGCTGACGACGATAAATCTCGATAAGAGCATCCTCACGTGTGGTTGCAACGTCACGCTCAAGTGTGTTGCGAACAACATCGGAATCACCAAGGAGCGAGAGAATCTCGTCATCGGTAACAGCAATGCCAAGTGCACGGAGGAAGACGGTAGCGCTCTGGCGACGCTTGCGGTCAATGGAGACGACCAGGTGGCCGCGCTTATCAACCTCAAACTCAAGCCATGCACCACGTGCAGGAATGAACTGAGACTTGTGGACCAGAACACCGTTGTCCATCTCTGACGAGAAATACACGCCAGGTGAACGAACGAGCTGTGAAACCACAACGCGCTCAGAACCGTTGATGATGAAGGTACCGCGCTCAGTCATCAGTGGGAAATCACCCATGAAGACAAGCTGCTCCTTCATCTCACCAGTCTCTTTGTTGACAAAACGGACGTCAACAAAAAGAGGTGCTTGATATGAAATGTCTTTTGCACGACACTCAGCCATTGAATTGGCAGGGTCGCCGAACTGATGGTCACCAAAGGTGACCTGCATGGTTCCAGCGCTGTTCTCAATTGGCGAGAACTCAGCGAAGGACTCTGCAAGGCCCTCTCCCATAAAGCGCTCAAATGATTCCTTCTGTACAGAAATCAGATTTGGCAGCTCCATAGCTGCGGGAATCTTACTGAACGTCCTGCGTCCAGTATGCGCCTGAGGCGTGGTGAGGGAAGTCTTTTTAGCGGTAGACACCAGGTTGTCCTCCTTCAAAAGGGTGGAAGGTGGCAATTGTCGCAACCTAGTAATTTAGTCAAGATTTTAATGCGCGTCAACAGAAAAACACTTGATTTTTTAAGACGTTTTGACTATATTATCGCGTTTATGTTTTTCAACTGCACAAACGTTATGTTGCAGGTAAATCCTTGACTAACTCGTCTTTTCTAGTTGTGAAGATTTTGTGGAGAAGGTCCACGGAGACTGAAATAGCTTTCGGTGAGCGGCACTCCCCCCGCTGCCGTGCTCCACACGGTGCTTCATGCGCTGCGAGCGCACGGGTTTCTCGCCAGGCGTGAGTGCGAGCGCACGGATTTCTCGCCGGGCGCGCCGGCCTTTTGCTGCGTGCGCCTGAAAAGTGCAAAGAATCTGTATTTGCGCCACCGATTCTTTTGCAAAATCAGGCAAATCCACAGATTCTTTTGCAATTTTAGGCAAAAGTTACAGATTCTTTGTAGAAATCAGGCGCGAGAAAAACTAGGGCATGTCACGCAGTAAGCCAGAGCAATCACGCAGGATTTATGAGCCTGAAATGCACACCAAGTCTGAGCAAAAGTACTCAGACAAGGCGAGAAAAACAGGCAAATCGCTCAGACATGGCGAGAAAATCCGGCAAATCACTCAGACTTGATGTACTTTTCAGGCTGCAGCAAATGCGTCCCAGCTTGATGCACTTTTCAGGCTGCAGCAAAACTACGCCAGCTTGATGCACTTTTCAGGCTGCTGCAAAAGCGCCCCAGCTTGATGCGCCCCGAGCGCGCGGGTTTCTCGCCAAACAAAAAAGAGGCCAGACCGAAGTCTGACCTCTCCAGTAAGCAATGTAGGATGGACTTACTTAAGGGTGACGGTAGCGCCAGCCTCCTCGAGCTGAGCCTTAGCAGCCTCAGCGTCCTCCTTCTTAGCGCCCTCGAGGACAGCCTTAGGAGCACCCTCGACGACCTCCTTTGCCTCCTTGAGGCCAAGGTTGGTAAGAGCACGGACAACCTTGATGACGCCGATCTTGTTGTCGCCGAAGCCCTCGAGGACAACGTCAAAGTTGGTCTTCTCCTCTGCCTCCTCAGCAGCGCCACCAGCTGCAGGAGCAGCAGCGACAGCTACAGGAGCAGCAGCGGAAACGCCAAAGACGTCCTCAAGCTCGTGAACGAGCTCAGAAAGCTCGAGTGCTGGCATCTCTTTAAGGGCCTCAATGATCTCATCTTTAGTGACAGCCATGTCAATTCTCCTTTTTAAACGATGCAGCCTTTGTACTGCATCTGGGCAAAAGCCCGGCTTGTATGTGTGCGTTTAAGTGCGTCTACACTCTCACGCGGTTTGCGCCAATGCGCGGGTACAACAAAACGTTGCTTATGCAGCGTTCTTCTGATCTGCGACTGCAGAAAGAGCGGTTGCGAGTCCACGAGCTGGACCAGCGCAAACCTGTGCAATACCGGTAAGTGGGCTTGCAACAACGAAGACAAGCTTTGCAATGAGCTCCTCGCGAGAAGGAAGATCTGCGTAAGCCTTTGCCTCGTCAGCAGTAAGTGCCTGACCATCAGCGATACCACCAATGAACTCAACTTTCTTGAGCTTCTTGGCCTGATCCTTGATGACCTTAGCGGCCTCGACAGGATCATTCTCATAGAAAACGTATGCGCAGGTACCGGCGAGCATCTCGTCAATCTCTGGCATACCAGCGTTCTTAAGAGCAATCTTGACGATGTTGTTCTTATAGACCTTCATGTGAGCGCCTGCTGCGGTAAGTGCGCGGCGAAGCTCCTGAGTCTCCTTTACGGAGAGACCACGATAGTCGATAACGAACAGGCCCTTGGAGTTGTCGAGAGAAGCGGAAACCTTCTCGAGCAAATCAAGTTTAGACTGAGCTGGCATGTAGTACACCTCCTTTATCATGTCTCGGGCACGAGCGCCAACAGGTGCGGCCCTCACATGAAAAGACCCCACTTTGGCAACCAAAGCGGGGTCTGGATGTACTAATCTCAAGACCACCTCGGCAGGCGGGAATTCCCATTAAGCCTTGGATTCAAGGCGCCGGCTGTCTTTGGCAGCGAACGTGCAACTACAAGACGTCTGTCTTGCGTTGGATATTGTGCAGCAAAAATCAACGCGAGTCAAGGTTGAGTGCACAATTTCTTTCTCTTCACAAAAATTTGACGAGAAGAACAGCTGTGCAGCTACGTGCAATCAGTGTGCACGCCGCAAGTCACGTGCACGCTTCATGCCGCGTGCGTGCCGTAAGCATCTGCGACACCGCAAGAAAAATCCGGTACCTGCAAGCAGATACCGGATTAAGCGTGCTAGGTACTTCTAAGCGTAAAGCTTAGTCCTCCATGAGGTTACGAACCTTGGTTGGATCAACCTTGATACCAGGGCCCATAGTAGAGGAAATAGCAACGGTCTTGACGTACTTACCCTTAGCGCTGGATGGCTTGACGCGAATAATCTCAGAGAGAAGTGCGCCATAGTTCTCAACGAGCTGCTGGACCTCAAAAGAAGCCTTGCCGATTGCAACGTGGCAGATACCAAAACGGTCTGCACGATACTCAACACGACCAGCCTTGAGCTCGTTAACCATCTTTGCAACATCCATGGTAACGGTGCCGAGCTTAGGGTTAGGCATAAGGCCACGAGGACCAAGAACGCGACCAAGACGACCAACCTTACCCATCATCTGAGGGGTTGCGATTGCTGCGTCAAAGTCAAGCATGCCCTTCTCGACCTCTGCGATGAGCTCGTCGCCACCGACGATGTCGGCGCCAGCTGCCTCAGCCTCGCGGGCCTTCTCGCCCTCTGCGAAGACTGCAACGCGAACGGTCTTACCAGTGCCGTGAGGCAGAGAAATGGAACCGCGAACGTTCTGGTCAGCCTTACGAGTATCGACACCAAGGCGAATTGCTACCTCAATGGTCTCGTCAAACTTAGCAGTTGCAAGCTCCTTAGACAGGGTTACTGCCTCTTTTGGGCTGTAGAGGTTTGCACCGTCTACCTTGGCAACTGCATTCTTGTAGTTCTTTCCGTGCTTAGGCATTATGTACCTCCTGTGGTTAGCGGGCGTCTGCCCTCCCACTCCTGCATCTTCCGTCCATAGTTACGCCCTCTTGGCGAGAAACCCAACTACGTGCACTAACGTCGGATGCTCTGACAAAAACAACCGTCAGCCACACACATGGCTGACGGGAGTAAACACTACTCGGCGATGGTTACACCCATGGAACGAGCGGTACCAGCGACGATCTTCTTTGCAGCCTCAATGTCGTTTGCGTTGAGGTCAGGCATCTTGATCTCAGCGATCTTGGTGAGCTGCTCCTGGGAGAGCTGGCCAACCTTATCGCGCTGAGGAACACCGGAACCACCCTTGAGGTGAAGCTCCTTCTTGATGAGCTGAGCTGCTGGAGGAGTCTTGGTTACGAAGTCAAAGGAGCGATCCTCGTAAACAGAAATCTCGACTGGGATGATGTCGCCAGCCTTGTCCTGAGTTGCAGCGTTGAATGCCTGGCAGAACTGCATAATGTTTACCTGTGCAGCACCCAGAGCTGGTCCTACTGGAGGAGCTGGGTTTGCCTGGCCTGCAGGAATCTGCAGCTTAATAAAGTTAACAACCTTCTTTGCGGGCATGTTAAGCCTCCTGTTTGAATACGTTTGAGTCTATTCTCGCGCACTCCCGAGAAGCAATCCACAAGGGACGAGAAGTGCGGGATAAGCCGTTAGATACTAGTCTATCAGGGAAATCTGATCCATGGTGAGCTCAACCGGAGTCTCGCGACCAAAGATGGTGAGCATAACCTTAATCTTGCCGGACTCTGCGTTGACCTCAGAAACAGTTCCGTCGAAGTCAGCGAGAGGACCAGAAAGAACGTGAATTGCCTGACCGACCTCAATATTGGTTGCTGTACGCTTAGGTACAGGGCTACCCGTCTTCATACCGCCGCGACGCATGATCTTATCGAACTCATCACGACGCAGAGGAACTGGCTTGCCGTCAATGCCAACAAAACCAGTTACGCCTGGGGTGTTGCGAACAACAGCCCAAGTATTGTCATCCAGCTCCATGCGAACAAGAACGTAACCTGGGAATACCTTAGACTCTTTGGTCTCACGCTTGCCGCCGTCCTTGACCTCAGTAACTTCCTCAGTAGGAATCTGAATGTCAACAACAGCACGCTCAAGGCCATAGGTCTCAATACGGTGCTCAAGGTCTGTCTTCACCTTGTTCTCATAACCTGAATAGGTGTGAACTACATACCAGCGCTTAGCCATTGATTATCCCCTCAGTCCAGTAAAGGCGACGAGACCAGCAACAATGCCAGTATCAACCAGCCAAGTTACCAAGCCAAAGAAAATGATTGTTGCAATTACGGCTACAGAGAAACCAGCAAGCTCAGAGCTTGAAGGCCACACAACGCGGTGCATTTCTGTACGAACGCCTGCAAAATAAGCACCCAGGCGGCCAAAGAAGCCAGGGTTAGCGTTACGCTGAATGGACTTCTCCTGCTTCTTTGCCTCGGCCTTAGTAGCCTTAGCAGAAGCTTCAGGAGTAGCTTCAGCCTGAAGGACCTCACGCTGGGCGCGCTCTTCTGCGCGAGCCTTACGTGCGCTCCTCTTATTGCGCTCCTTATTTGCCATCCTACGCTCCCTTGGATGTTATACCTACATACAAACCGGCCAACCCTTATGGGAAGGCCGGTGAAGTTATCTGGCAGGCCAGGAAGGACTCGAACCCTCAACAAACGGTTTTGGAGACCGCCGCTCTACCATTGGAGCTACTGGCCTAGAACGAACCCACCTAGCCTAGCGGGTCTCGCGATGTACCGTGTGCTTGTGGCACCATGGGCAGTACTTCTTCAACTCCATACGATCTGGGTTGTTGGACTTATTCTTGTCCGTAGTGTAATTACGACGCTTGCACTCAGTGCAGGCGAGAGTAACGAGTGTACGCATTGATCCTCCTGAACACGGTCACGAGATGTATTCTCGAAATGTGACGCGGTTGCTTAGGTTAGCACCCACTACCCAGAGATGTCAATACTTTTCTCTAATTACTCTAGGCGTTCACATATTTTTTCTCGACAAAAAACCCGGCGCGCAAAAAGCACGCCGGGCAAGTTAGCAACTTTAAAAGAAGTTACTCGATGACGGTGGAAACACGGCCATCGCCGACGGTGTGGCCACCCTCGCGGATAGCGAACTTCAGACCCTGCTCAAGAGCGATTGGGTGAATGAGCTCGCAACCAACGGTGATGTGGTCGCCAGGCATAGCCATCTCTACCTTGCCACCGTTTGCATCGGTGAGCTCGTAGATGTCGCCGGTTACGTCAGTTGTACGGAAGTAGAACTGTGGACGGTAACCAGAGAAGAATGGGGTGTGACGGCCGCCCTCTTCCTTAGTAAGAACGTAAACCTCACCGGTGAACTTCTTGTGTGGAGTAACGGTACCAGGCTTGCAGAGAACCTGACCGCGCTCGATGTCCTCGCGCTTAACACCACGAAGAAGAATACCAACGTTGTCGCCAGCCTCGCAGAAGTCCATGGTCTTACGGAACATCTCAATGCCAGTAGCAACAGAGTTCTGAGTTGGCTTAATACCAACGATCTCGACTGGATCGTTGAGCTTGAGCTCACCACGCTCAACACGGCCGGTAGCAACGGTACCACGACCAGAAATGGTCATGACGTCCTCGATTGCCATCAGGAATGGCTTCTCGTTGTCACGAGCTGGTGTTGGGATGTAGGAGTCAACAGTGTGCATGAGCTCACGGATGGACTCAACCCACTTCTCCTCGCCGTTAAGAGCGCCGAGAGCGGAACCACGGATGATTGGAAGGTCATCGCCTGGGAAGTCGTACTCGGAGAGAAGGTCACGGGTCTCCATCTCGACGAGGTCGATGAGCTCGTCATCGTCGACCATGTCGCACTTGTTCAGGAAGACGACGATGTAAGGAACGCCGACCTGACGTGCAAGAAGGATGTGCTCACGAGTCTGAGCCATAGGACCATCGGTTGCAGCAATAACGAGGATTGCGCCGTCCATCTGAGCTGCACCAGAAATCATGTTCTTGATGTAGTCTGCGTGGCCAGGGCAGTCGACGTGAGCGTAATGGCGCTCCCAAGTCTCGTACTCAACGTGAGCAACGGAAATGGTAATACCACGCTGACGCTCCTCTGGAGCCTTATCGATGTTCTCGAAGGCGGTATAGTCTGCCTTGCAGCCCTCGGTCTCAGAGAGAACCTTGGTGATTGCTGCGGTAAGGGTAGTCTTACCGTGGTCGACGTGACCAATGGTACCGATGTTTACGTGTGGCTTTGTGCGGTCAAACTTTTCCTTGGCCATTGCCAATCCTCCTTCTGGAACTAACCCTCGGGCTAGACCGTGGTGAAAAAACGTCTGTTTATACTCAACGGCGCAAATGTCTAGGACATGTACGCCGTAAAGAGTCTGGTACCGGCGACTGGATTCGAACCAGTGACGTCACGGGTATGAGCCGTGTGCTCTAACCAGCTGAGCTACGCCGGCATAAATGCCGCTTGAAAAATGGAGCCCGCGACCGGATTTGAACCGGTGACCTCTTCGTTACCAACGAAGTGCTCTACCTACTGAGCTACACGGGCGTGGTGGGGATACTTGGACTCGAACCAAGGAACCCAGAGGGAGCGGATTTACAGTCCGCCGCAGTTGCCGCTGTGCCATATCCCCAAATGCCGTTTTCAAGCACTCTTGAAGTAATTAATACGCTGTACCTTGTGGTTTAACGTACGCAGAAAGTCTTATTGAACTTCTGTATTACCTCTCAAGCGGGAAAATATTACGATTGAATAAAAATCTTGTCAACGTAATCCACCCAACCGGGCGTATCTTATCAAATTTTTTCCACAATTACAAGCGGTTTTCTCGACAAACGGACACGGGCTTTAGCGGTTGTCTATAGGAGCCATACGCGATACGTCGCGAATGCCCCAAATTTGCACGAAAAAAGCCAGGCAATGCCTGGCTGAAAATTCAAGTGGTGCCGCCACCAGGCTTCGAACCCGGGACCTACTGATTACAAGTCAGTTGCTCTACCAGCTGAGCTATAGCGGCATCAAGTGCAGAGGATATTCTATAGACTTTTCTGGCTTTGGTCTAGTCTCAATTTTCGAGAAATTTTTCTCCACAAACTGGTCAATGTGGCTCGTAGGAGCGCTGCCCTTCTGTGGGGGTGAACTTGGTACAAATGCGCTGTCTGGTTAAGTTTAGTCAGCCTGAAAAGTACATCATGTCTGAGTAAAACAGCTCAGACATGACGAGAAAAACCGGCAAAACACTCAGACTTGGCGCACTTTTCCGGCAAATCGTTCAGACTTGGCGAGAAAATCAGGCTCGATGAAAGCGCCCATGAACCACACCAGATTCAAAAGTCACGTCACGAAATGCCCGCCTGAAAAGTGCAAAGATTCTGTATTTAAGCCACCGATTCTTTAACAAAATCAGGCAAATCCACAGATTCTTTGCTGTTATCAGGCAGAATTTACAGATTCTTTGCAGAAATCAGGCGCGCTGATTGCGCCCAGGCACGTCGAGTGCATTGGCGCGTCAGTCAAATTGGCGCGTCGGGCGTATTAGCGCGTGGGCGCTTGCGACGCTGACCTGGCTGCCTATTTGCCCAGAAGCTTCCAGAGTTTCTCGCGCTGATCTGGAGAAATGCGGTCTTCAAGCGTCATGCGCGTACTGACCTGATCGCGACGCATCTCTTCAACAACGTTATCTGCCTGGGAAATCTCGTGAACCAGCGATGCGCTTGCAATGCGCGTGACCTCGCCGGGGCCAAAGCCGGCCGTGGCGCGGATGTCCCTGTCCGACGTGACCAAAAATACCTTGCGACCAGCCTCTCGCGCATCCGTGACCAGGCGCTCGATGACGCTATCAGCGGACTCCCCCGTCTCGGAGAAGACCAGTTGCACGCCAGCGTGGGTGCGCTCCGGACGCTCGTCGTTTACGTTTCCCTTGCCGTCAAACACAATAACGGCCTCGTAGGTACCCTGCGCAAACGTGGCAACGTCAGAAATGAGCGCCAAACGGGCGCGATAAAACGGATCGGTGTTGAGGTGATAGGCTCTCTCAGCAGCGGTTTCTTGTGCAGAAGAGCCACGCTCATCCAGCAACGCCTCATAGCGAGGAGTTGCCAACATGACGTTATAGCCATCGACTACAAGCAGCGATTTTTTCTGAGCCATACCTTACGCTTCCTGGGCTTCCTGGGCTTCTTACGCTTCCTGGGCTTCCTGGGCTTATGCTTCCTGAGTCCTGCGGAGCCACTCGTAGCACATGACCGTTGTTGCCTGAGCAACGTTCAGGGACTCTACCTGGCCAAACTGAGGAAGTTTGCACGTAAAATCGCACTTCTCAAGCATAAGGCGAGAAATTCCTGAACCTTCAGAGCCCATAACAAGTGCAAGGCGACCTCCCATAGGAGCCTCCCACACGGACTGAGTGGCGTGCTCGGTAGAGCCACATGTCCAAAAACCTGCGGCTTTAAGCTCTTCAAGAGCGCGCGGCAGATTAGAAACCTGAGCGATTGGCAGGTGAAGCACGGCTCCAGCGGACGTCTTATATGCTCCAACGCCAACTCGGGCGGCGCGAGCGTTTGCAATAACAACGCCGGCTGCGCCAACTACCTCAGCACTTCTTACGATTGCACCAAAGTTTCCCTCATCAGTGACATGATCCAAGACCACAACAAGAGCGTTTTCTGATCCAGCGCGCTGAATGATTTCAGAGAGGTCAGCGTAGGCAAACGGCTGCGTACGGACAATAACACCCTGGTGAGCGCCATGGCTTGAAAGCGAGTCAAGCACGGGCTTTGCAACACGCTCGACAGGAATACCCTCCTGCTCAAGCTGGCGTGCAAGCGCCTCAATCTCTTGGTCTTTCTGCCCACTTGCAGCTTGAACCAGCGCATTCTTCAAAGGAATACCAACGGTCAGCGCCTCTGCTACTGCGCGACGACCCTCGATAAGATCGGTTGCAGGCTTCTTGTTACCGGGACGTCCAGCGCCAGCGCCTCGCTGTCCACCAGCGCCTTTCTGTCCGCGGGTGCCCTGAGCTGCGCGTGCGCCCTGTGCAGAACGACCACCTTTTGAGCCCTGGCCATTCTTGGCACCGAAATAACCGCCCCAGTCGGCAGCCTTCTTGGAGCCGCGACCTGCGCCACTGCGACCTGCAGCGCCACCGCGACCTGCAGCTCCCCCACGACCCGCAGCGCCACCGCGACCAGCGCCGCCGCGTCCGGCAGCGTCCTCGGAACGAGTGTTTTTAGAGGTAGAACGCTGATTTCTTGCCATAGTTAGTCTGCCTTACGCTTTAGTCGAGCGCCAGCGGCGGTATCTTCAATCAAAAGTCCAAGCTCGGCAATGCCGTCTCTAATTTGATCAGCAACTGACCAGTTCTTCTGGGAGCGAGCTTCCTGACGAGCAGCAAGCAAAGCCTCTGCAGCCTCGTCAGCTGACGCGCCCTCATAACCTGCTACCTGAGCGGCAAGCGTCACAAGCTCCTCTGGTAAATCAGAGGTAGACGCCGCCTGAGTCAAATCAATGCCCAAAGCTCCCGTGAGCTCGCACAACATATCTGCTGCACGGAGAACAGGACTTGCGCCAACGTTCTGACCAACCTCCGCAAGATATGTATTTGCAGCAGTTACCAGCGCAAAGATAGCAGCGAGTGCTCCTGCGGTATTGAAATCATCATCCATCTGAGCGTCAAACTCGCTCTGAGCTGTATTGATTGCCTCAGCAAGCGTGCTATCAGCGTCGGAAAGTTCGTGCTGAGCAGAAGACTGCTTGAAAGCCCAGCGGAGATTTGCAACGCAGGTCTTCATGCGCTCAAGCGTACCAACGGTACCCTCAAGGCGCTCAAACGAGAAATCAAGTGGTGCACGATAGTGCGTCTGAAGCATCAAAAGTCTTACTGCATCTGCAGGGTACTTGTCCAAAACTTCCTTGAGTGTGTAGAAGTTGCCCAAAGACTTGGACATCTTCTCGCCATCAACACGAAGCATTCCGGTGTGCATCCAATAATTGGCGAGAGAAGCGTGCCAGGCGCAAGATGCCTGTGCAGTCTCGTTCTCATGATGAGGGAATACCAGGTCAGAGCCACCGCCGTGAATGTCAATTGGAGTGCCCAGGTAGCGATGAATCATGGCGCAGCACTCACTGTGCCAACCTGGACGACCTTCTCCCCAAGGGCTTGGCCAGCTAGGCTCACCAGGCTTTGCAGCTTTCCAGAGTGCAAAGTCAAATGGATCGCGTTTCTCGTCATTAACCTCAACGCGCTCACCTGCACGAAGCTGATCAAGATCGCGACCAGAAAGCACACCATAGCTGTGATAAGAACGGACCGAGAAGTACACGTCGCCCGAAGGCACCGCGTAAGCGTGACCCTGTTCAATCAAAGATTGAATCATCTGGAGCATGGCTTCAATCTCGTGCGTTGCGCGAGGACGAATATCTGGGTCCAGTATATTGAAGCGGTGCATCTGCTCGATAAACGCCTGAGAAAACTCTTCAGAAACCTCTTGAGCAGTTCTTCCCTGCTCAATTGCGCGCTGAATAATCTTGTCGTCAACGTCAGTCAGGTTCTGAGCGAAGGTGACCTCATAACCCTTGTGCATCAGATAACGGCGAATAACGTCAAACGAGAGGAAGGTACGGGCGTTTCCGATATGAATCTGATCGTAAACCGTAGGACCGCACACGTACATGCGGATTTTGCCCTCGTCGATTGGCTTGAACTCTTCTTTTTTATGCGTCTGAGTGTTATAGACAAGCATGCATACTCCTCGCAACCATTGTGTATTGGTGTAAGTATAAACGGTTTATGGAAAACCTTTAACTTCCATATCCCATCAATCAAAATTCAATTTTGTTACCATTTACGAACTAACACCAGATTGTTTTTTTGTTGCATTAAACTTTATGAACAAAAAATTTAAAGAGTTTATA
>CAJZGX010000003.1:0-25042 GCA_916048235.1 uncultured Atopobium sp. | reverse complement strand
TTTCTGAAGGTGACGTCATCGGCATTGATCACTTTGCCTACAGACTCTTTGTTGTCCACCTGAGAACTCCGCTTCTCACTGAGATAATGGAAGGGTTCTCTGGACTTGCAAGTCCTGTCACCGTTATTGTCATGCTTATTGTGGTTGCCGCGTTTGCACCAGGACCAAGTGTTGGCAGACTTGCCTTTATTAACCTGGGTGGCGTTGTTGTTGTAGACCTTATCTTTAAGGCAATTGTCCAACGTCCACGCCCGGATGGCTTTAGACTGGTTGTTGAAACTGGCTACAGCTTCCCGTCGGGCCACTCGATGTTCTCGATGGCTTTTTATGGCCTACTCATTTGGCTTGTCTGGCATTACGAGAAAGACAAGCTACAGCGTTGGATTTGGTGTGGCCTGTTCTCAGGTGTCATCATTATGATTGGCGTCAGTAGAATTTATCTGGGCGTCCACTATGCTACCGACGTCATTGGTGGTTTCTCGCTTGCCCTTGTATGGCTAGTGCTTTTTACCAAGCTGATGATTCCATCGCTTATTTACAAGAAGAAAGTACCTCAAGCGAAGACAGACTAATAATCTCTGCGCTGACTACCTGGGCTGTTTCATCATCAACAATAATGCGTCCCATAGTTGCGCCCTCGCGACCACGCGGGTAGGTAGGGCTTCCTGGATTCATTACAAGCGTATTGGTCCACTCATCACGCTGTACAAAAGGCTTATGCGTATGGCCACAAATGGCAATATTGCATTTAACCAGGTCAAGCCTCTCGCGATAATGGCATACCTGCCACTTTAAACCGGCCGCAAAGAAAATAATCTTTTTCTTTACCATGGGGCCATAGTTGTAGCAAAAGTCATTATTACCCAGGCAAAGCTTAACGGGAGCAATCTTCTGCAGTGTCTGATAATCAGCGTTTGAAGTGATATCTCCCGCATGCACAATGTAGTTGGCGCCCTGCAGAGCTTCAAGCAACTCAGATGACAAATACCCATGCGTATCTGAAATTACATCAAACCTTACAAGTGCCATACCAAACTCCTACGTGCGCTTTTTGCTGCTGGCGAGAAACCCGTTGAGCTTCTACAGTCCCAGTGCTCGCTTGAGTGCGACCACACGACGGCGAGAAACCGAAATGTGACGCTCCTCAAATCCCTGAATAGTCAACTGTAGGATACCAGCAGAGATAACCTCAACATCGTCAACATACTCAAGATTCACGATAAAGCTACGATGAATGCGGAAGAATCCGTGTGGAGCAAGGCGCTCTTCAAGTTTCTGCAGAGAAATAGTAGACAAGAAGCGATCGTCTTCTGTGTAGATGCAGGAGTAATCGTCTTTTGCCTCAATAAAGCGAATCTGATCAATAGGAACAAGAACCTTGCTCCCGCTCTTAATGACAGGAATTCGCTCAATGGTTGCCATAGGAGACTGAGGGCGCAGGCGCTCCTCAACCTTATCAAGAGCCTGCTCAAGGCGCTCGGTCTCAACGGGCTTCATCAGATAATCTACCGCGTTAACGCCAAATGCATCCAGCGCGTACTCGCTATATGCAGTGACAAACACAATCTGGGGAGGATTCTTCAGCTTGTGAAGAGCCTCTGCAAGCTGCATTCCATTTGTCTTAGGCATGGAGATGTCGAGGAACAAGACCTCAACGCGAGACTCCATGAGTTTCTCGACAGCATCCCTTGCACTTGTAGCCTCAATGATTTCCTCGAGACGTCCGGTCTCCTCAAGCAAGAACTTGAGCTCAGAACGGGCTGGAGCCTCGTCATCAACAATCATGGCACGCATGTCATTCATCTCCCAACGGCCTAACGCAGCGTTAAGCAAAAACCGATACTACTATGCTGTTGCCTGCAGTGCCGCACCTGCAAGCTTGAGTGTCACGCACGTACCCTGCCCTGGTTTAGACATGATTTCCATGCCAGAGCCAACGGCGTAGAAGCGCTCAACTCGCTCAGCTACGTTCTTAATGGCAATACCCGTGCCCCTATTTCTCCCCGAAGAATCCTGCGGGGTAGGACCTTGACCATTAAGTAAGCGAGAAACAGTCTCTTCATCCATTCCAAGACCATCATCAGCAACAGATATAAGAATATCATCATCATCGCGTGTGACGTGGATGTCAATATGGAGGGCGCCTTCATCTTTCATAGCGTGCCTCACGGCATTCTCGACAATAGGCTGAATCAAAAAAGACGGTACCTGAACATCTTCGCATCCCTCATCGACATGCTCAGACTCTTGAATACGTTCTTCTCCAAAACGCGCCTTCTCAATTGTCAAATACCTGCGCGTTTGTGTCAATTCCTGAGAAAGCGGAATGAGCGCACCTTGAGAGCTCTCAAGCGTACGGCGATAAAACACAGAGAACTCGCGAAGCAGATCTCGCGCCTTATTGGGGTTTGTACGCGTAAGAGATGCAATGGTGTTGAGCGTGTTGAACAAGAAATGCGGATTAATCTGTGCCTGCAAGGCTTTGACCTCAGCTCGAGCGGTTAACTCTGCCTGGCGATCAAGCTCATACGAGGAAAGCTGTGTGGAGAGAAGCTCACCCAAACCCTCAGCAATTGCCAACTGCGTACGATCAATTTCAATGCCACGACGATAGTAGAGCTTGATAGTACCAACCGTGCGGTCCTGAACAATCAACGGAACAATAATGCCAAAGGAGCTGCCGCCATTGCCAAAGCCGCCACGCCTTTGTAGTACCTGCTGACGACTATCTACCGAGACAAACGTCTCCATGCGGCCACTTTCCAGAACCTCAGTTGCAGGGCCAACCACTTTTGAACCAGGCATATGCGAGGTTGCAATGTCTCCCTCAAAGCCCAATACATATTCTGTATCCGTGATGGAAATAGCGGCTGCAGAAGTTTCTGGAAGCAATAGTGTGCAGATGGTTGGCGCTGTTTCTTGCGACAAGCCTCCGCGTAAGGTCTTGAGCGTCTTAGAGGCAACCTCAAGTGTTCGCTCCGTTGCTTGAGACCTGGCGTGCTCATTACCAGGCTGGGTAGTGCCACCAAGAACAATGACCGTGGCAAGTCCTCCGCCTGCAACAAGAGCGGCAAACAGGTTGTCTGCCATAACGCTCCAAGAAAGCAAGCCCAGCAATACACAGGCAAGAATAATCAGGACTATCCTGGTTGATCTATGTATGTACTGAGCAAGTCTTTGCATGGTTGTCTAGTTCTCGACTGATTCTGCAGCAGAATCCTCAGAAGCAAGCTGCTGCGGCAAAGGCGAATGCTTAAGCGCACGAGCCAAAGGAGCTCCTAGTACATAGAGAACAACAGCCTCTCCGAGTCCTGTGGTGATAAAACCAAACAAGAACATAAGAGGATACGATCCATCAAGTTCAATGGTGGTAAATGGAATTGTGTAGAATCCCAATCCTTGAAGCAAAATGGGAAGATATGCAGACACAATAACGGCATTTGCAAGCACTGGCCCCAGAAGCGCAAGTGGTACGTTCTTCCTGTTCTTCCAGGTAAACCATGCACCAAGAGCAGTTGCCAAGGAGCCAAAGACTACATCTAACAATCCCAGGGCACCTGTGCCAGAAATAACCATATTTGCAAGGTTAGCAATAACGCAGCCAAGCGTTAGTCCTGGAATTGCATCAGCGGTAAAGAGTGCAATAACCACAACCGCCTCAGAAATGCGGAACTGCACAGGACCCCAAGCAAGACCGCCCAAGAAAAGAAGAGCTGCAAGCGTAAGTGCTGCATAAAGGGCAGCAATAATACCAATACGTGCAAGGCGCTGAGCGCGCTGTTTTGTTGCATAAGCTGAAGAAACCTGTGGCAAAACAATCCCCTTGTTAACTCTAAAAATTTAGTTCATGATACGACGAAACGCATATATGAGCAAATGAGCAGCGCAGACATACATTTAGTAATGCAGGTGCATTCCTGGATAGACCATCTCACGAGCATGCTTTTGATATGCGGCAACGGCCTCTTCCTCAAAGGCAAGAGGAGTGTCTTCCTCGCCCGCCATATCCAAAATCCAACGTGTGAGATAAGGATTCAAAGGAAGCAGAGGACCGATCAACCAGGTGGCAATAGCGTTCTTGCGACGGAAACCTTCCAGCTTGCTTTCTTTATTGATGCCAAAACCTACCTTATTTTTAAGGAAGTAACAGTTAGAGTTATCTCCCTCGGTGAGTGTGAACTGCATCTTAAAGCCAACAACAACAAAAGGCTCTTTGCCATTACCAGGATCAAACTCTCCCACCTGGACATCGTGGAAGCGCTGGGGCATGTAGCGAGTGGTCGTAAACTTGAAGAGGCCCAGAGCCTCAATTTCAGAGCCGTCAGGATTAACGATTTTCTCACCAAAAAGCTCTGAAGCGTTACCCGCAAACAGCATAGGAACGCCCTGGTCGGCCAGCTCAGCAAGCCTGTCCTTGTAAGGCATAAGACGAGAAATAATAAGCTCTTGCTGGGCTTCTGTCATGCCACCCATGATGATTGCCGACGGCGTATGCTCCACAAAGTAAGGCGTTGCGGCGTGAGAGGTGTACACAAAGTTCTCTTTTGGAAGACAGGCCTCCAGGTAGAGAGCATTTCCGTTGTCTCCACCCTGGTTGCCGTACTCTGGGTAAAGAATCTCAATCTTAGTTGCTGGATTACTCATGGGAGGCCTCCATCTGTTTCAAGCGCTCAATGATACGGTTTCTGCTGATATCAGCAATGCCACCGTTATAGAGGCCGTGTGCATAGAAAACGTGCTGGCAAGCGTTAAGGTCAACCAAGTCAGCGGTCTCTTCAGGAGAGCTTGCCACAAAGGTTTTAGCTGGATCAATACCGGCAAGTCTGAGCCTAAGCTGCAGGTCAAGCGATGTGTCGCCATAAATAATGACCTGTTTAACGCTTGGATCTTGTAAGAACTCAAAGTCTGTCTGGTAGTACCAGCCAATATACTCTGTCTGGTCTTTTGCTTTTGCCATATAGGCATCAGCAATCATGATGATAATTGCTTTGTCACCTGGCTGTTTGCGAAGGATATCGATAGTGACCGAAGTTGCTGTGTCATTCTCGCCCTTAGAAGCCATGCTAATAAGACGACGACCGTTGTAGTCAATCTCGTTATACCTGGAGGAAGCAATATTAACGCGCTGCAAAGACGCGGCGATAGTTGCAGGCGCAAGACCCATCTCACGCGCGGTTACGATAGCTACAAACAGGTTGTAGAGGTTGACGATAGAGTAGCTGTTGAGCTTGTACTCATATGTTGGTGCACCCTCGTGGCAATGCTCCTTGACCACAAACTTGCCAGTCTCTGGCTCTACTGAGATAACCTCATAATCAGGAGTTGGGTTGGTATAGCCGCACTCCTCGCAAGTTGCGTGTCCAAGATGCCTAAGGTGAGCATAATCCCACTTGAGCTTGCCACCGCATTTGGGACATGCAGTAAGATCTGAAACAATGCCCACTGGCTCTGCGGTGTCTTCTGCCAGCCTTGCAATGGAGTAATACGTGCGATGTGTGCACTGAGGGGCAAGCCTGCAACTAATCATGTCATCTGCGTTCAAAATCAGATGAGTTGAAGCAGGAATGCCCTTATCCATAACGTCAAACACGTAGTCTGGCGTTGCGCTACGAGAGAACGTATCGCGGAACAAATTGGTAACAGACAAAATATCAGGCTGCAGATACGGGAAAATGCGAGGTCCAGAGAGCTCGTCAAACTCCATAACTGCAAGCTTAGTCTTTGACGCACCCTTCCACGTGGCGTTCTTTGCAAACGAGCTTGCAAAGCCGCTGGAAATATTGCCGCCAACGCGGTTGGTAACGGTCTGGTAGCCATTATCGGCGAGAAGATCGTTGAGCAGGTTATTGGTGGTTGTCTTGCCGTTTGTGCCGGTAATAAAGACAATCTGCTCTGGCTTAGCAATGTCTCCCAAAAATGCAGGATCAATGCCTTCAGCGATAAAGCCTGGCAGCGTTCCGCCTTCATGGTTAGTCAATTTAAGTGCTGCAAGTGTTGCTTTAGCAGCGAGAAAAGCTACAGGAAATAGTCTGCTCTTTTTTTGTGCCACAGTAACTCCCATCGTGAGCAAAGTCTCTCTAGTTTATCACCTCGCGAGAAGTGCTTGAAGAACACAGGGCTTCTCGCCAAAAATGTCGCATAAAAAAGCCGAGCCAGGATGTCCTGGCTCGGCTGAAGCTACGTGAAAGTAAGTTACCTTACTCCTCAGGCTGCTCCTTCTTCTCTGCAGCATAAAGCTCGGAGAGGCGGACAAGGTGATCGTAGCGAGCCATTGCGGCTTCCTCGTTCTCCTTGAAGAGCTTCTCTGCGTGCTCTGGGAACTCGCGGGTGAGTCGGCTGTAACGAGCCTCGTTCATCAGGAACTCCTGGTAGCCACCCTTAGGTGCCTTGGAGTCAAGCGTGAACTTCTTACCTGCTGGTGCAGATGGGTTGAAGCGATAGAGGTTCCAGTAGCCAGTCTCGACTGCCTTCTTCATCTCCTCCTGTGCGTGAGCCATGCCGCCCTTGATGGAGTGCATCTCACATGGGGAGTAACCGATGATGAGGGATGGTCCTGGATAAGCCTCTGCCTCAGCAATTGCCTTGAGAGTCTGCTGGAGGTTTGCGCCCATGGAAACCTGAGCAACATAGACGTAACCATAGGTCATTGCAATCTCAGCAAGGTTCTTCTGCTTGATGTCCTTACCAGCTGCAGCGAACTGTGCAACCTGGCCAAGACGGGAAGCCTTAGAAGACTGACCACCGGTGTTGGAGTAAACCTCAGTATCGAAGACAAAGACGTTGATATCCTCGCCAGAAGCAAGAACGTGGTCAAGGCCACCGAAGCCGATGTCGTATGCCCAACCGTCGCCACCGAAGATCCAGAAGGACTTCTTGGTGAGGAAGCTCTTGTTAGCAAGGATTTCCTTAGCTGTTGCAAGATCAGACTTCTCAAGCTCAACTACAAAAGTCTTAGAAGCTTCCTTGGAGAGAGCTGCGTCGTTGACGGACTCAATCCATGCCTTAGCAGCATCCTTGAGGTCCTGAGATGCGCCATCCTCGTCGACAAGCTGCTGAGCAAGCTCCAGAAGACGCTTCTGCTGTGCCTGGTGACCAAGCATCAGACCCATACCGTGCTCTGCGTTGTCCTCGAAGAGGGAGTTATTCCATGCTGGACCGTGACCATTTGCATCAGTAGTAAATGGTGAGCAGGAAGCTGGGTTACCCCAAATTGAGGAGCAGCCAGTTGCGTTGGAGATGTACATACGATCGCCAAAGAGCTGGGTGACCAGGCGGCCGTAGCTGGTCTCAGCGCAGCCTGCGCAGGAACCGGAGAACTCAAGAAGAGGCTTCTTGAACTGAGATGCCTTGACGTTGTTAGCAACAAGCTCGGTCTTCTCGGAGACGTGGTTGACTGCGTAGTCAAAGATCTCCTGCTTGGACTCCTGCTCCTCGATTGGCTTCATGGTCAGAGCATCTGCAGGGCAGATGTAGACGCAGTTGGAGCAACCGGTGCAGTCGAGCTGAGAAATAGCAATCTCAAACTTGTAGCCCTTAGCCTTAGGACCAACGGCATCCTTGAACTGAGACTGTGCTGGTGCAGCAGCAACCTCTTCGTCGGTAAGGACGAATGGACGGATGACTGCGTGTGGGCAGACATAAGCGCACTGGTTACACTGGATGCACTTCTCGACGTTCCACTCAGGAACAACAACAGCAATGCCACGCTTCTCATAAGCAGCAGCACCAAGCTCGAACTGTCCATCAACGTGGTTCTTAAATGCGGAAACAGGAAGTGCGTCACCCTCCATACGAGAGACTGGAGTCATGATGTCGCGAACCTGCTTGAGCAGAGCCTCGCGGCCCTCAAGGGTGATTGTGCTTGGAGCATCCTCTGCAGTAGCCCAATCAGCAGGAATCTCAATCTTAGTAAATGCAGTAGCGCCAGCGTCAATTGCCTTGTGATTCATATCGACGACGTTCTGGCCCTTCTTCAGGTAAGAATGAGTTGCAGCGTCCTTCATGTACTGAAGTGCGTCTGCCTCTGGGAGAACCTTTGCAAGAGCAAAGAATGCAGACTGAAGAATGGTGTTGGTGCGCTTGCCCATACCAATTTCCTTGGCAAGGTCAATTGCATTGATCAGATAAACGTTGATGTTGTTCTTAGCAATGTAGCGCTTTGCCTCTGCTGGCAGGTGGTGTGCAAACTCCTCTGCATCCCACTGGCAGTTGACCAGGAAGGTACCGCCAGGCTTGACGTCGCGGACCATCTTGTAGCCCTTGATGATGTATGCAGGAACGTGGCATGCAACAAAGTCTGCCTTGGTGACATAGTAAGGAGAACGGATCTTGTGATCACCGAAGCGCAGGTGGCTGATGGTGATACCGCCGGTCTTCTTGGAGTCATACTGGAAGTATGCCTGAACATATTTATCGGTGTGGTCACCAATAATCTTGATGGAGTTCTTGTTAGCACCAACGGTACCGTCGCCGCCAATACCCCAGAACTTGCACTCAATGGTGCCCTCAGCTGCAGTGTTAGGAGCCTCAGGATCCTCTGGGAGAGACAGGTTAGTAACATCGTCGACAATACCAACGGTGAACTCACGCTGAGGAGCATCCTTCTTGAGCTCCTCAAAGATTGCAAATGCAGATGATGGTGGGGTGTCCTTAGAACCAAGGCCGTAACGACCACCAACAACCTTAATGCCTGTACGACCAGCCTCATAGAGGGAAGAAACAACGTCTTCATAGAGAGGCTCACCAACGGAACCTGGCTCCTTGGTGCGGTCGAGAACAGCAATCTTCTTGACGGACTCAGGAAGAACGTCAACAAAGTGCTTTACAGAGAATGGACGATAGAGGCGGACCTTAACCAGACCGACCTTCTCGCCATGAGCGTTCAGGTAATCGATAACCTCTTCGAGGGTATCGCAGAAGGAACCCATGCAGATAACAACGCGGTCAGCGTCTTCTGCACCGTAGTAATTGAACAGACCGTAGTCAGTACCAAGCTTAGCGTTGATCTGGTTCATGTAGTCTTCAACAACTGCTGGCAGCTGGTTATAAACCTCGTTGCATGCCTCGCGGTGCTGGAAGAAGATATCGCCGTTCTCGTGGGAACCACGGCTTGATGGGTGCTCTGGATTCAGTGCGTGATCGCGGAATGCCTGGACAGCGTCCATATCACACATCTCAGCCAGGTCAGCATAATCCCAAACAGCAACCTTCTGAATCTCGTGAGAAGTACGGAAGCCGTCGAAGAAGTTAACAAATGGAACCTTGCCCTTGATTGCTGCAAGGTGAGCAACAGGAGCCAGATCCATAACCTCCTGGACGTTGCCTTCTGCGAGAAGTGCAAAGCCAGTCTGGCGAGCGGACATAACGTCAGAGTGATCGCCAAAGATGTTCAGTGCATGGGTTGCAACGGTACGTGCGCTGACGTGGAAAACACCAGGGAGCTGCTCGCCGGCAATCTTGTACATGTTTGGAAGCATGAGCAAGAGGCCCTGAGAAGCGGTGTAAGTAGTGGTCAGAGCACCTGAACCAAGAGAACCGTGAACAGCACCAGCTGCGCCAGCCTCGGACTGCATCTCGACAACCTTGACGGTTGTACCAAAGATGTTCTTTACACCCTGGGCGGACCACTGGTCAACATAGTCTGCCATTGGACTTGATGGGGTAATTGGGTAAATGCCCGCTACCTCGGTAAACGCATACGACACGTAAGCCGCGGCGTTGTTACCGTCCATGGACTTAAACTTTCTTGCCATTTCCTCTCCTTGCCTAATCTGTGATTTCTCACAGTATGCGTCTGTGCGATCCAAAATAAAGCTGTAGACCCTGGGTTACTACGGAAACATGTTTCATAGTTCGGCCGGCAGCGGTCGCATAATGCTTTTATTATTGCGCAAAAAAACAATGAAACAAATCAGAAATACAAGCTGACAAATACCTATTTTTAAGTAGGAATTTCTACCTGCGGAATTACAAAATAAACATAACACTAAAGTGCAAGTTTTTTTGTAAATCGACAAAATATTCAAGTACATAAGCAGCCATCTGTCTGAAAAACAGACAGATTTTTACGTAGGCGCTCAACGTGCGACAACTTTATCGTGCGTTGCGTACCCCTTGCTGGACGAACCTTAAATTTTGTACTTATCTGATTACTTGGCAGCTTTGATTTCACAAAGTTTCTTGTAACCAAATAAAAAACGCTCTCCTATCTCGCCTTGAGCATCAGAAGCACATACGATTCCATGTTCATCTGAAGTAAGGAAAGCTTCATCAAATTCGGCGGTTCCATCAAATACCTGGGCAATAACGTCTGAATTAAACCCTGTTGGCTCATGAAGAGTCTGTGCCAGGTCTAACACTAAACTTGTGACTCCCGATTGAACGCTTTCTTCCGAGACACCCGCAATAAGCTTTCCGTCTTTTACCAGCCAAAGCACCTCTGGTGCACAATGAGTTTGCTGCTCTTCTCGCTGTGAAATCCTTGCGCGTCCCGCAAGAGACAGAACAGAACGCTCTTCCAAAGACTGGTAAGGTCCGACAGTCATAGCAGCCTGTCCATTGATCTCAAGCAAAATCATAAGAACGCCATCTGGAAACTCTTGTGACCCTTCTTTAAGCGTTCCCTCAATATGCTGCTTAGCCCAAGCAATCAAGTGCGGAGAAACCTCTTTTTGCGCAACAACTCGCTTGCTCAGCGCACGTAAGTGCCTGTTATCAAGAGGGAGGACACCTCCAGATAATCTCCAACGACAAACAAGTTCTGGATTATCAAGCTCAAACTTCTGAGCTGCTTCTAACTCTTCCTGGTCCACAGTGTCCTCCCCCAACTTTTTTAAAATGAACTGCTAATCCCGAATTAGCAGATTAGTGCCTAAAGTGACGCTTGCCTGTAAACACCATTGCAATACAGTATTCATCACAAGCAGCAATAGATTCATCATCTCTGACCGATCCGCCAGGCTGAATGATAGCCGTTACGCCATGAGCTGCTAGTGTGTCAACGTTATCTCGGAATGGGAAGAAAGCATCAGATGCTGCCACAAGATTCTTTGAATCAATTCCCATGCGCTCACAAGCTGCCTCTGCACGCTCACACGCGAGAAGAGCAGCGTCAACACGGTTTGGCTGACCTGGTCCCATGCCAATTCCAGCCTGATCTTTTGCAACCAAAATTGCATTTGACTTAACGGTCTTGCAAACTTTCCAAGCAAATACCAAATCATTCAGCTCTTCTGGAGTTGGCTGGCGCTTAGTAACAACCTCAAAGCTATCTGCAGCCTCGTCTGCGTGGTCAAGGTCTTGTACTAAAAGACCTCCGTCAACAGTTCTCATCTCAAGCTCGCGGCTTCTATCGATTCCGCCCGTAGCCAATACGCGAAGATTTGTTCTCTTTGACAGGCGCTCAAGAGCCTCTTCTGTAAAGCTTGGTGCAATAAGAACCTCAACAAACTGCTTATTGATGTCTGCAAAGTGCTCAACAAACTCCAGAGGAACCTCTCTATTAACTGCAATAATTCCACCAAACGCAGAGACTGGATCGCAAGCAAATGCTCGATCGTATGCCTCAACAACATTTTCCGCCGTAGCAGATCCACAAGGATTCTGGTGCTTCAAAATGATGACTGATGGGTCATCAAACTCACGAACAGCAGCCCAAGCTGCATCAGTATCAAGTAAATTGTTGTAAGACAAGGGCTTACCCTGAAGTTGCTGAGCGTTTGCCAGGGAGTGTGCGGGAGCTCCAGGCATCTTATAAAACGCTGCGGACTGCTGAGGATTTTCTCCGTAACGAAGATCTTGTTCTTTTGTTGCCTTTACCAGCAAAGTCTCTGGGAATTTACTTTGCTCTGCTTCAACAACACCAGAAAGGTATGCGGCAATAGCACCATCGTATGCAGCCGTTGTTTTAAATACCTTCAAAGCCAGCTGCTGGCGAGAAGCCCTTGTAGTTGCACCGTCATGGACACGCATCTCATCAAGAACACGACCATAATCTGCCGGATCAACAACAACCGTAACAAAATCATTATTCTTTGCAGCAGAGCGGAGCATTGAAGGCCCACCGATATCGATATGCTCAATTGCATTTTCAAGAGTTACTGATGGATCAGCTACAGTCTTCTCAAACTCATAGAGATTAACGCAGACCAGGTCAATCATGCCAATACCATTATTCTCTGCGTCTGCGACATGACCGGGATTATCTCTACGGCATAAAAGACCACCATGAACACGAGGATGCAGCGTCTTAACGCGGCCGTCCATCATCTCTGGAAATCCGGTATAAGACTCAATAGGAACTACAGGCACACCAGCTTCTTCGAGGATTTTTGCGGTTCCGCCTGTTGAAATTACCTCAACGCCAAACTCTTTAGTAAGCGTTTGTGCAAATTCAACAATACCTGTTTTGTCTGTTACCGAAATTAGCGCACGTTTGATAGGGGCTTCAGCCATTGCCGCTCCTTTGTGTTCGACACTTGCTATCAGAAACACTTACAGCCTATCAGCTGCGAAACACTACGTACTAGATGTAAACAAACTTGAAACTATTCTATAATCTTCCGCTGTAAAACACCTGAAAGGAACTATTTCATATGTCTGCCGATACTCCAATCATAGACCCCTTCGAAGATACTGACTTACCAGAACTTGTCTCAATCGTTGAACGCGTCTGGTACTTGGATGGCGATGAATCTAAAGAGGAAAGTCGCTCACTTGCAACTATTGATATCGCCTATTATATTGGCGTTTCTACTCATCGCTTTGTAGCAAAGCAAAATGGCCAAATACTTGGTCTTATTTTCTGCTCAAACGGAGAAACTCCAGCAGATTTTGAAAAATGGCAGAAGCTAGAAAACGAAACAACAGCAAAAGCCAAAAAACTATTTAGTGAAGCTGACTTTAAGGACTACGAGATCTTTGATGATGTCGAATCTCGTCTTGTTCATAACTATTGGAACACGAACACTAACGATGCCAAATGGGAAATTACTCTGTTCTGCGTTAATCCCGTTATAAAGAGCCAAGGTATTGGAAGCATGCTCTTCTCCTACGTTCTGGACTTTATGAAAGAGCAAGGAGCTAAGCATTACTTCCTTGCGACTGATGACGATTGCGACTTTGGTTTCTATCAGCACAAAGGCCTCACCTGTAAAGATAAGGCAGCTATTAAGTCATCAACGAAAGACTTTGGCTTTGCCTATATCTATGCGGGAGATCTCTAAGAATGAGTTCTTGCATTGGAAGATTTGCGCCAACTCCTTCTGGAAGAATGCATCTGGGTAACGTTTTCTCAGCTCTTATGGCTTGGGCCAGCGTTCGCGCCCAAAATGGCAGCTTTATTCTTCGCATCGAAGACCTGGATATTCGTGCTCATAATCCTCAATACACCTCCCTCCTCCTTGATGATTTACAGTGGTTGGGACTAACTTGGGACAAAGGTCCGTATTACCAAAGCACACGCACGGAACTCTACCAAGAAGCTCTTTTAGATTTGAGGCAGCAAGGACTCTTGTATCCTTGCTTTTGTTCCCGAGCAGACTTACACGCTGCACAAGCTCCTCATGCCAGCGATGGTGCATATGTCTATGCGGGAACCTGCCGCGACCTGAGCAAATTCGAGCATGAAGAGCTTTCCAAACATAAAATTCCAGCAACTCGCATACGAGTTCCTAATAAGACCTACTCGTTTGAAGACAAAGTCTATGGTCAAACATCTCAAAATCTTTCTAAATTATGCGGAGACTTTATTGTCCAGCGTGCAGACGAAGTCTTTGCATATCAGCTTGCTGTAGTAGTTGACGATGCTGACATGGGCATAACTGAAGTAGTTAGAGGATCAGACCTTCTCTCGTCTACTCCTCGACAGCTTTATTTACAAGACGTGCTTGGTCTTTCTCATCCCATCTATGCTCACCTCCCGCTACTTGTTGCGCCAGATGGCAGGAGACTTTCTAAACGCAATCACGATCTAGACCTTGGTGTTCTGAGAGACCAAGGAAAAACACCAGAAGAAATTCTTGGCTTTCTAGCGTATTGCATAGGTCTTGCAGAAAAAGAAGAGCCTCTTTCTGCAGTACAAGTTGCCAATCGCTTTTCATGGGATGTACTTCGCGCTCACCGAAAAAACGTGGTTGTTGAGCATTTTTCACATGTTTTGTAAAATGTCTTATTGTGAGTGACGCCAGTTCGGGGTATCATTCTCAAGCACCCATTTTGGAGAGCTGACCGAGAGGCCGAAGGTGCTCGCCTGCTAAGCGAGTATGGGCCCCAAGCCCATCTGGGGTTCGAATCCCCAGCTCTCCGCCAGAATTTTCTGCTCGTTGCATCTCTGCAACGAGCTTTTTTCTTACCAAGAAGAACTTTTTCTAAGATTAGTCTTGCATTTTCAACTGGAAAATGGCATTCTATCTACTTGCACGCGGCGTTACCTCAGCTGGATAGAGGACCTGACTACGAATCAGGGCGTCATAGGTTCGAATCCTATACGCCGCACCACTTGAACTTAGGAGCTCCTTCGGGAGCTCTTTTTTATTATCTACCTGGTCTTAAAGCTACTTCACCGGAAGAGTTTGCATACAAATACTGATAAGAAATGCCGGCTTCATCAAGCTCATCCATTACCTCAGCCATGCATGTTTCCGCCATGATGACCTCCAGATACTCTTGTGGACTTAAATCTTTTAAACCCACTCTACCTTGTTCTGAAATCCACTTTCTTAAAGTTGCAAGTTGCTCTGATGCAATATGGATCTCTGAATAAAACTCCTTGTGTCCAAATCCAATTTTTGCCGCACTGCCTTGCACAAACTGCCTTAATACAATTTCTTTCTGTACCTCTACCAGACCTTTCATAGCCACCTCTTTCTTCCTTTACTGATCTCAGTATAGCAAATTTATAGAACATATGTTCTATAAATCAGTAAAAGAAATGGTCTTCACAATTCACTAGAAGACCATTTCAGAGATTGAATCAATTTTGATTAAAAAGAGAAACTATTCTGGTCGAATAACCTCGATGCCACCCATGTAAGGACGGAGCGCCTCGGGCACGGTAACAGAGCCATCTGCGTTCTGATAATTCTCCATAATTGCAGCCATGGTACGGCCAACTGCCAGACCGGAGCCGTTAAGCGTGTGAACTAGACGGGTGCCCTTGAACTCTGCTGGATCCTTATAGCGGATATTTGCACGACGAGCCTGGAAATCCCAGCAGTTAGAGCAAGAAGAAATCTCCTTGTATGCGTTATAGCTTGGGAGCCAAACTTCAATGTCATAGCACTTGCATGCAGAGAAACCAATGTCGCCAGTGCAGAGAGTAACCACGTGATAAGGAAGACCCAGAAGCTGGAGGATCTTCTCGGCTTCCTGAACCATGGACTCAAGCTGATTCATGGAGTCTTCAGGTTTTGCAAACTTGACCATCTCTACCTTGTCAAACTGGTGAACGCGGATAATGCCACGGGTGTCTCGACCAGCTGAACCTGCCTCCTCGCGGAAACATGGAGTGAATGCGGTATAGAGCAGAGGGAGCTGAGATGCGTCCAGAATCTCATCACGATGGATGTTTGTAAGCTGGACCTCAGCAGTTGGAATGAGGTAGAGGTCAGGCTGTACGTGATAGAGGTCCTCTTCAAATTTGGGAAGCTGACCAGTGCCAAACAGAGAATCCTGATTTGTGATAACTGGTGGCCACCACTCTTTGAAGCCTGCCTGGTTATGTGTATCAATCATGAAGTTGATAAGCGCACGCTCCATGCGAGCGCCCATGCCACCAAGAAGATAGAAGCGAGTTCCTGCAAGCTTTACGCCACGGTCAAAATCAATCATGCCCAGCTCGGGTCCAAGATCCCAGTGCGCCTTTGGCTCAAAATCAAACTGAGTTGGCTCTCCCCACTTGCGAACCTCAGGGTTATCGGAGTCATCCTTGCCATAAGGAACGGATGCGTCAGGAATGTTTGGAATAGCTGCAACAAGGGCAGTGAGCTCTTCCTCAACTTCTCCACGACGCTGATCGAGCTCAGCGATGCGATCTTTGTTAGCTGCTACCTGCTCTTTAGCTGCCTCAGCCTCTTCCTTCTTGCCCTCACGCATAAGAAGGCCAATCTGCTTAGAAACAGCGTTACGCTCTGCCTGAAAAGACTCAACCTCGGCAATTACGCTTCTGCGCTCCTCGTCAAGCTCAAAGAATTTCTCGCGATCCCAATGAGCGTTTTGCCTGGACTCGCAAGACTTATCTACGAGATCAGGATTCTCGCGCACAAATTTGATATCAAGCATGCAGCTTCTCCTTGAATCAACACTTTTTAGCAGTGCATTTTTTCTTATAGCTTACCAAGTATATACTTGTATTCAGATTCTTAACCCTTCACATGTTCTGGAGCTAGATTATGGACGCAATTAACTCATTTGTCGGCTGGCTTTTTGGCGATAAGACCGGTGTGTTGTTCCTCGTACTTGGTGGAATTTTGCTCTTTTTGGTCATTTCCTTTGTGCTGGAGCGCAAAACTAAAAAGATGTATTTCAACCACAAAAAGACCGAGGATGACTGGGATCTCTTTGGCGACGACCAAGAGGGTTGGTCTGACTTTGAATCAGATAACAAATAGGTAACAAAAAAGCCCCGTAAAGGGGCTTTTTAAATGCAAATGGTGCGGGCGAAGGGACTTGAACCCCCATGAACTTGCGTTCATACGGACCTGAACCGTACGCGTCTGCCAATTCCGCCACACCCGCGTGCTAGGGAATAATACTACAACATTTTGTTTTCTTCTAATGGAAAAACAATAGATATATAAGAAAATTCTTTTCAGCGGTAGAATATAGACAGTCACGGCCGACAAACACACTTTAAACACAGGAGGTTGCCGTGAGTGACTCGCGGTCGCAGACCACGCAGACTACATATCTACATTCACCTTCTGCTCAGCAGGCATCACCTGCGGCTGAGCCAGAAATTTTGTTGGACCGATATCGCGTTCTTGCTCGCAGAGGTAACGGAGGCTTTGGCACCGTTTGTACCTGCTGGGATACTCGTTTGCAGAGGCGCGTAGCCATTAAACGCATGCCACTGTTGGGAGCGTCCGAAACTCCCGGCGTGTTTGCTTCAACTGTTGACGAGGCTCTTTCTGAGGCAAGAACTGCTTGTTTGCTGGCTCATCCAAACATTGTGACTGTTCATGACTTTGAGATTGAAGGCGATTACGCCTATCTGGTCATGGAGTTTGTTGATGGCCTTAATTTATCGGAGCTTTTGGCTCGCGTTGAGGGTGGCTACCTCACCTATGCCGAAGCAGCTCACATGGTGTCTTCACTTGCAAAGGCGCTTCACTATGCCCATGAAAACGGCGTGCTCCATCTGGACATCAAGCCAACTAATATCATGATTGACCGCCAGGGTACGGTAAAACTTGCCGACTTTGGTATGGCAACACTTGCCTCAGCTGCTGGTTATGGCGGCGCTCGCGGAGGTACGGTGGGCTACATGCCTCCAGAACAGGTTGAAGGCATGCTTGTTGACGAGCGCGCTGATATTTTCTCGCTTGCTGTTGTTCTGAGGCAGGCGCTAACGGGCGTCAATGTATTTGCGGGCAGAACGGCTAAAGAATCCCTTGATCACATCTACAAGGGCCCAAAAATTCCTCTGCTCAAAGAAGACCCCGAGGTCCCCTTTGCTGTAGATGCCGCCTTGACGCAGGCGCTTTCTCCCGAGCCATCTATGCGACAAGGCAGTGTATCTGAATTTGCACAAGAAATTGTGACTCCTCTTGGCGGCGAAAAGCAGGGCGAGAAAAGCCTCAAATCCCTGGTGGAACAGTCGGAAGAAGAGGAAACCGAGACCTGGGACGTCAAGCATCTTCCGCTCTCAATCCGCTTCCCCTGGCTGCCCTCGGCTGCCGTGCGTGGCATAACCGCCTTGGTCACCGGCGTTCTTCTCGCCCAATTGTTCCAGCTCATTGCCCCAGAATCGCTTACGTTTATTGTGGTTGGCTCTCTTGTGGGAGCTGCAGCTGCTGCTCTTTGGACGCCCTTAGGATCCGCGCTTGTCATCGCGTGCGCGGTGTACGCTTTGGCAAGTATTAGTCCTACCAGCACTTCATTTCCATTTGCAACGCTCGTAACCTTGGTGAGCGTTATCTGGTGGGCCTTTGCAGGAAGGGTCTCAAAATTTAGCAGCATCAACTGCTTATTAGGAGCTTTATTACCTGCTCCTGTTTCAGCACCAGCGCTTATCTCCGCCACCATGCATCCACTACCTGCAGTTTTAACAGGAGCCTTTAGCTATCTTTTTGGGACACTGTTTGCAAGAGGCATATCCTTAGGCTTTGCGGCAACTCCTCTTGCCTATGACTACACCTCATTGGCCTCAGGACTTCCTTTTTGGGTTCGCTTTGGGGCGTGCGCTCTATCTGCTCTTTTAGGCTCGCTTATAAGCCAAAAAAGGCGTCGCGGGTGGATGATTTTTGGACAAATTGTCTGTGCCGCATTGCTTTCAAGTGGCATTATATGGGCAGCTTGGATGGAGAATCCCAATTTTTGGGTAGTTGAAAGTATAGTTTCAGTACTAATTACGGTATTCTTATGTGTACTTGTATGTATTGCAATTGTCCTGATAGGTCC
Organism: uncultured Atopobium sp.; assembly: GCA_916048235.1. GTDB lineage: Bacteria > Actinomycetota > Coriobacteriia > Coriobacteriales > Atopobiaceae > Lancefieldella. Next base: position 6,424 of record CAJZGX010000003.1, on the reverse strand, counting down.
ACTTCAAGCGGATCAGGAAGGCGAGGAATTAGATGAGCTTTCTTAGTGACTTTGAAAACCGTATTGGTTCGGTCTTTGGTGCCGCACCTCAGGGATACGCAGAGCCTTTCTCTTTTAAGAAGCTTGCCAAACGCGCAGCTAAAGAGATGGAACGTGAGACGTATGAGATTGATGGCGTAGACACTGCGCCTGCCCTGTATACCGTTTTAGTTGCTCCTCAAGACGATTCACTGATGCGTCCTCTTTATGCTGATCTAACTGCAGAGGTTTCTGACTTCGTGGCTGCTCAGGCTCAGCAAAAAGATTATGTATTTGTTGGTCAGCCGCTTGTTCGTTTTATGGTTGACCCATCTCTGAAGCCTGGAAAATTTGCTGTCTTTGCAGAAAACGTTGACGGCAATACGCTTGACCAGCTACGCAATGAAGAGCGTGCTTTCTTGGGTGGAAACTCCAGTGTTGGAGGAGCTGCAGCTCAAATGCCTCAGCAGCACAATTCCCGCGCTGCTGTTCAGCCAGAACCACAGCCAGAGCCAGATCCTCTGTCTGTAGTTCGCCCTGTTTCTGCAGATAATGCAACGCCAGAGGTTTTGGGAGATCTTGCTGGTACAGACGCCGGTCTTGCGGTAATGCCACCAGACTTTGTTGAGGCTCAAGGCGCAATTCCTGTTGTTTCCGCAGCTGAGTCCACTCCTATGCCTGTTCTTCCTAGCTCAAACGGACTTCCAGACCTGCCCGTAAACGGAGCTATCCCAACAGCAGCTCCTGTTCCTATGACTCAGCGTCGTATCACGCCTTCCCTTGATGCCCAGTTAAACGGCGCGGGCGGTCGTTCTTCTCGCAATCTGCAAGGCACGCCACGCGCAAACATGGACGCTACCTGCATTTTAATTGATCGCCAGAGCGGTCGTTCGTATCGCGTTGAGGCTCCTCGTGCCATTATTGGTCGCGAGCGCTCTCAGGCAGACGTTGTTTTGCGCGATCCTAACGTTTCAAGACGTCACGCCGAGATGACCTATGACGGTCACGATTGGCACATTGCTGATTTGCACTCCACTAACGGAACGCTTGTCAACGATATCGACGTAGATGAGGTAATTCTGCGCGACGGAGACCTCATTACCATTGGTCTTATGGACCTTCAGTTCCGGGAGAACTAATGATTGATTTGATTCTCTTTGCAGGACGCGTTCTGCTTGTTGTCCTGCTGTACATCTTCCTGTTCTCGGTCATGCGCACGGGCATTGGTCTTGTCCGCGGTCAGCGCAAAGACGGAGCTATTTGGTCCGTTGATGTCGAGAAGGGCGTCAAGTCCTTACGTGGTCTTCACGTAGACATCTTGGGTCCTGTTGTTATTGGACGTTCTCCTTCCTCTGACATTGTGATTGACGAACCTTACGTTTCTGCTTCACACGCCCGCTTTACTATCCAGGGCCCTGCTCTGGTACTTGAAGACCTTGGATCCACAAACGGAACCATGGTTAATGGTCACATCATCGAGCAGCCTGTTACCCTTCGCGACACAGACGAAGTCCAGGTCGGCGATGTGATTATGCGTGTTGGACGTCGATAAGAGGCTCATGGTTTCTTCTGATACAACACATACTTCTGATACACCTACACAAGAGCCCGTGAGTGCTCCTGGTCGTTGTGAGCTGCCACTTGATGGTCGTTGTGACGCAGAGGCGGTTTCTGGCTCTAACACCTTTATTTCTTGGGGCGCCCGCTCTGACGTGGGATTAGTTCGCGAGCATAACGAGGACTCGTTCCTTTTGCGCACTCCCCTTTTTGCCATCTGCGATGGTATGGGAGGTCACGCAGCTGGCGAAGTAGCAAGTTCCATTGCTGTTAAGGTTATTGCCGAACAGGCGCCAAGTACCGCAGACGATGTCCGTCTTGGCGCTGCAATTGAGGCAGCTAACCAGGAAGTTATTGATGCCCCTGCAAAGGGTATTGGCAAACCCGGTATGGGCTCCACCGCCTCTGCTGTCCTCATTGAGGGCAATCAGATGGCCGTTGCCCATGTTGGTGACTCTCGCATTTACCTGCTCCATCATGGCACGCTGGTCCGCATTACTCACGACCACAGCTATGTTGAGGAGCTCATTGATTCTGGTCAGATTACCGCTGATGAGGCTCGCACACACCCTTCTCGCTCGGTAGTTACGCGAGCTCTTGGCTCTGACCCAGACATGTACGCAGATCATTTCTCGCTTGAAGTATCTGATGGTGACCGCATTATCTTGTGCTCCGATGGTCTCTCTGGCATGGTGCCCGACGATGAGATTGAGTCCATCGCTGTCTCTAACGTCACGCCACAAAAGGCTGCCGATAACCTTGTTTCCGCAGCTCTTACCTATGGCGGCTCAGACAACATTACCGTTATTGTCATCGATGTCTTGGACGACGGCATAGCCGATCAAACTAGAAAACACCTTACTCGTGGCGTCATTGCCACGTTTGTCTCGTTCCTTGCGCTCTTTGCAGCCACTGTTGCCGTGTTCTTCCTGTTTGTAAGCAGCGAGTGGTACTTAGGAATTAACGGAACTACCGTTGGTGTTTATCGAGGTATACCTACAACAATTGCTGGCATAAACATGTCTTCACTTGTTGAAACTACCTCGATTGAAATAAAAGATTTGCCTGACGCAGTTCAAGACTCTCTTGCAGACGGAATTCGCGTTAAGAACGAGGATGAAGCGCATAGCACCGTCGAGAATTACCGCAAACAAATTGACGACGCCAACAACAAAGCGGTCAAAAAGAAAGAAGACGCTGAATCTGGCGGGACGCCCACAACAGAAACAACAACGTTAACAACAAGTTCGGGAGGTGAGTAGGAATGGAAAAAGCAGGTGGACTAAGGCGTAATACAGAGCTCTTCTTACTATTTGTAGGAGCAATCCCTGTATTTCTACTGTACGCCATGTACATGATTACTGCTCGCTCAACGCTCAGCCTTGAGACAATGGCCGTTCCTATTGGTCTCTTTGCAGCATTTACCGTGGCTCACATTGCTATTAGGTTCCTTGCTCCCGCAGCAGACCCCGCCATTCTCCCCATTGTGTTTGTGCTCTCGGGAATTGGCATCACCATGGTCACCAGACTTGCGCCAAATCTTGCAGTCAACCAAACGATTTGGCTCTTTATCTCTGTTGTTGTGATGATTGTGGTACTAGCGGTCATTAGAAATCTTGACGCGTTAGCACGCTACAAATACTCCATTGGTATTCTCGGCGTCATACTGCTTCTTTTGCCAATTGTTATTGGCCAGGACCGCTATGGCGCAAAGCTCTGGATTTCTTTTGGCGCATTCACCTTCCAGCCTGGCGAAATTGCAAAGATTGCCATTACGCTCTTCCTGGCGTTTTATCTAGCACTGAATCGAGAAGCCCTATCGGTCTCCATGCGTTCTTTTGGACCTTTCCGCATTCCTCGCTTCAAAATGCTGCTTCCTCTGTTTGTCATGTGGGGCATCAGCCTGATTGTTGTTATTTTTGAACGCGACCTTGGTAGCGCTCTGCTCTTCTTCGTGTTCTTTGTCATCATGCTCTATGTAGCAACAGGTCGCGCAAGCTACGTTTTTGTCAGTATTGCGCTCTTGGCCATTGGCGGCGTGGTGCTTTATCACTTCTTCACTCACGTTCAAACCCGAGTCAACATTTGGCTGGACCCCTTCAAAGACCCCGCTGGAGACGGCTACCAAATTGTCCAGTCCCTCTATTCCATCGCAGATGGAGGCCTTGCTGGCACCGGAATTGATAAGGGAATGCCTACACTTATCCCTATTGTTGAGTCTGACTTTATTTTCTCGGCCATTGCTGAGGAGCTGGGACTCTTTGGCGGAGCAGCAATTATTACCTTGTTCCTGCTCCTTACTGTGCGCGGTCTTGCAACAGCGGCTCGTGCAAAGTCCGATTCATCTGCTTTTGCGGCTGCTGGTCTTACCAGTGTTTTGGCGTTCCAAACCTTCCTCATTGTTGCAGGCGTTACTAAGCTCATGCCTCTAACCGGCGTTACCCTGCCCTTTATGAGTCAGGGCGGCAGTTCTCTTCTTTCCAGCTTTATCATTGTTGCCCTACTGCTCAGAGCAGGTGACGAGGGAACCGGTCGCGAGACAGAGCTTGAGCCAAGCAAGAAAACGCTTGACTCCCAGAGGCTCGAAATTTCTTCTGGTGGAGCTCACGCTTCTTCCGTTTTGCATGGCAGCCACATCCGTGGAGGCTTTGGCCTGCAGTCTGAGGAATCCGGTGTTCTGGGACGTGTTGCTCTCGGAAAACGTCTGACCAATTTGGTTACCGTATTTACCCTCTTCTTCACCGTTCTTCTCGGCAACTTGACCTTCTTGATGGTCATTGACGCACCTAGACTTCAGGCACTCCCTACCAACAATCACACTATTGCTAAGAGCGCATATGTTCAGCGCGGTGCCATCATGACTTCTGACGGCGTCACTCTGGCAGAGAGCGTCAAGCAAGACGACGGCACCTACGTGCGCAACTATCCACACGACGGCATGGCTTCTCACACCGTTGGCTACATCTCTACCCAGTACGGAACTGCAGGTATCGAGTCCTCCATGAACGAGACACTCACCGGACACGCAGATCATTCCGACTGGAGAAGCGCTCTGTACTCGATGGCAGGCGTTAATACCGCTGGTTCAAGCGTTGTTTTGACCATCAATTCCCAGATGCAGGCTGTAGCAGAAGCTGCACTCCAGGGATATTCCGGCTCCATTGTTGTTATGGATCCAGCCACCGGAGCCGTGCTTGCAAAGGCTTCAAGCCCTTCATACACCCACGCTGATCTGGGCACTGTTATCGAGTCCGGTACTGGCAGTCAACTGGTCGACAGAACTACCCAGGCGCTCTACTCCCCTGGTTCGTCGTTTAAGACCGTTACGCTTTCTGCTGGAATTGACACACATACCACCACGCTGGACACCACCTATTCAGCTCCAGGAACTATGGAGCTTGGCGGTGGAACCATCCACAACTACGCCAACGAGGATATGGGCACTATTCCTCTGCGTGAGGCATTTGCTCGCTCTTCTAACACGGCGTTGGCGCAGCTTGGCGTAGCACTTGGCGCAGACAACCTGGTCAGCTATGCACGTGCCTTTGGTTATGGCACAGCACTTGGCCAGGACTTCTCCACTACACCATCGCTGATGCCAAATCCTGCCGAGATGACCACCTGGGAGCTTGGCTGGGCATCCTGCGGTCTTCCTGTTGGAGAGCATGCAAGCCCTGCAGGTCCTCAGACCACTGTCATGCAAAACGCTGTTGTTGCGGCTGCAATTGCTAACGGCGGCGTGGTCATGAACCCTTACATCGTTGATCGCGTTCTCTCGCCAGAGGGAGCTGTTGTTTCTACAACGTCACCAAAATCGCTCGGACAGGCAGTGTCTGCGGATACCGCCGCGCAGGTCCGAGAGGCAATGTTGGGCGTTGTTGAATCTGGCACTGGTATGGGAGCTCGCGTTCCGGGCGTCAAGATTGCAGGAAAAACAGGTACGGCAGACGTCGAGAACGGCAACTTTAACTCGTTCTTCATCGGTTTTGCGCCTTACGACCATCCAACCCTTGTTGTTTCTGTTGTCATCGAAGGCAACGGCGAGAATGTTTTAGGTTACGGTGCTCAAGTTGGCGGACGTGTTCTTGCGCAGTGCCTGAACATCCAGGCTTTGGGAGCTGCTTCGTAACACTCAAAACCTCAAACGGTCTTCTCCCCAAGTAGTTGGGTGTGTTCTAAGATAGTAAGTGACGTGGCGAGAAAATCGCACGCTTGATAGGAGTTGAGTTATGCCAGGTAGAATGCTCAGTGGGCGTTACCAGGTTCAAGACAAAATTGGTACCGGTGGAATGGCCACCGTTTACCGCGGACAGGACCAGGTTCTTGGTCGTACTGTTGCCATCAAGATGATGCTGCCGCAGTACGCAAACGATCCTTCCTTTGCTGCCCGTTTTAAGCAGGAGGCTCAGGCTGCAGCGGCGCTCTCCAGTCCTTATATTGTCTCGATATACGACTGGGGTAAGGATGGCGAGTCCTACTACATTGTCATGGAGTATCTGCGCGGTACAGACCTTAAGAGCGGCATCCGCAAGCATGGAGCCCTTGATTCCCGTAAGGTCGCTCAGATTGGCTCTCAGATTGCTCAGGCGCTCTCTGTAGCACACCGTCACGACATCATTCACCGTGACATCAAACCACAGAACATCATGGTCCAGCCAGATGGCAACATCAAGGTCATGGACTTTGGCATTGCTCGTGCAAAGAACAGCAGTCTAACCACCGATAACTCTGTTCTTGGCACCGCCCATTACGTTTCTCCAGAGCAGAGTACGGGCAAGCCTTTGGGACCAACCACCGATATCTATTCCCTGGGCATTGTCATGTACGAGGCTGCAACTGGCCGCGTTCC
>CAJZGX010000002.1:0-29571 GCA_916048235.1 uncultured Atopobium sp. | reverse complement strand
ATCCTTGCACTGAACACCATCAAGTTCGTAGTTGAAATATACGTATTTCACATCTCGTGACTGAAGGTACTTCTCACTTACATCGGCCGTAGAACAACAGGTCAAAACGTAGTTGGACATACAAGTCTCCTTGAAATATCTTCTTGCATAAAACAATCGCACACACTTATTTTTCTTGCAGATGTGAGTATACTTCTAATCTCATTTTTATGCTGCTTGTGGGGCTCTTCAAGTGCAAAATCACGTATACTTGCACGCGTTTGATTTTCTCAGAACACTACCTATACCTTAACTTTTATCTTCGACGGGAATGGATAGCGCGTGGCATCATCAGATCTTTCTACTAGAAACTCTTCCAGACTCACACTAGATACTTCTTCTGCGCTTGTATGGAAGTTTGCTCTTCTTGTCTGCGCACTTATCTGGGGCGGGTCATTTGTCGTTATCAAAGATGCAATTAGTTACATCTCGGCAGCTTGGCTCATGACCTTACGTTTTGTCTTTGCTGTAGGTATTGTTGCCATCATCTTTAGAAAAAACCTTAAAGAACACTTGGATGCCACACATATCAAATACGGCGTGCTTTTAGGCGTTCTTAACGGTTTAGGATTTCTTTTCCAAAATGGAGCTCTTGCTTATACCACTGCAGGTAAAGCTGCCTTTATTGCATCAATTTATTGCGCGATGATTCCGTTTGTAAACTGGCTTATCGCAAAGAAAAAACCTCATGGAACCAGTATTTTTGCAGCATTTTTATGCGTAGCTGGCATTGGTCTTATCTCACTGGGCACTGATTTTTCGTTCTCGTTTGGCTTGGGCGAGCAGATGACATTGCTCTCAGCCATTATTTTTGCCTTTGTTTTTGTGCTTACTGCCGAGCTTGCTCACAAATACGACATCATCACGCTTACGGTGGTGCAGCTTGGTGTGAGCGCCCTTCCCTGCCTTGCTTACGCGCTTTGCTTTGAAACGGTTCCCAATTTTGCAGCACTGCCCACAAATGCCTGGGTTGCCCTCACCTACATCACTCTTATTGCAACCGCGCTAACCGGTGTTTTGCAGAACCGCGCACAGAAGTCAGTTGCTCCTGTTCAGGCTTCACTAATTATTTCTCTGGACAGTATTTTTGCAGCAGTTTTTGGCGTTATCTTCCTTGCCGAAGTTATTACCCCTACGATCTTCCTGGGCTTTATTGTTATCTTTGTTGCAATCTTTATCAGTGAGCTTGGCGAGAAACCCGCAGAGCCCCAAACTCCTTCAGAAAACTAAAGCTCTCTATACAACACGATCCTAAACAAAAAGCACGCATACGCGGGCTTTTTTATTGCGCTTTGGAGCTCTTACATCTCACGAGAGCTCAGCATAGGTCCATCGGACCAAAGTGTAATCTCTCCTGAAGCAAGCGTTTTAGGAACATCAATAAGACGCTGGTTGGAAGAGCCTCTAAAACGCAAGGTAATATCGTGGAGACTCTGAACCCATGGACCGTCCACCAGTACATCAATACAAGACAGAATGCGGTCAGTGTACTCTGTGTGCCACTTTCCCTCGGTCAGCTGATCCCAGGTGTGACCCGAATACATCCAAATGCTCTTTTGTGGGTAGGTAGCTCTGACCTTCTCGACAAACTCAACAAGACCTTCTTGGTTTTCTGGCTCAAAAGGCTCTCCACCAAGAATGGAAAGACCGTTGATATAGACAGGTGCAAGAGAGTCAATAATCTCTTGCTCAACTTCTGGAGTAAACTCTCCGCCGCTCTTGAAGTCCCACGCCTCGTAATTAAAGCAGCCTTCACAGTGCAGACGGCAGCCTGAAACAAACAGAGTTGTTCTTACGCCAACACCATTTGCAATATCTGAAAACTTAATGTTTGAATAGTTCATACATAACCTTTGATGGGTAACTTCCACATATTTTGGATGTTACCTGATAGAGATAATAAAAACGAGCAGAAGGGCCAAGGCGCTCTTCTGCTCGTTTGTCTAGTACTTAAAACTTAGAGGTGAAGGACGCGGTCCTTGATCTCCTGGGTACGGCCCTGGTTCCAGAACTGGGTACCAATATAGCCGCAGGTACGACGAGCAACGTTCATCTTGGTCTGGTCACGGTTGCCGCAGTGTGGGCACTCCCAAACCAGCTTGCCGTCCTCCTCGACAATATGAATCTCACCGTCATAACCGCACTCCTGGCAGAAGTCAGACTTGGTGTTGAGCTCTGCATACATGATGTGGTCATAGATGAACTGCATGACGCTGAGAACAGCCTCAATGTTGTCCTGCATGTTAGGAACCTCAACGTAAGAGATTGCTCCACCTGGGGAAAGACGCTGGAACTCAGACTCAAACTGGAGCTTCTGGAATGCGTCAATCTCTTCTGCGACGTGGACGTGGTAGCTGTTGGTGATGTAGCCCTTATCGGTAATGCCTGGGATAACACCAAAGCGACGCTGAAGTGCCTTAGCAAACTTGTAAGTAGTGGACTCAAGAGGAGTTCCGTAGAGGGAGTAATCGATATCCTCTGCTTCCTTCCACTCGGTGCACTTATCGTTCATGTGCTGCATAACCTGGAGTGCAAATGGAGTTGCCTCTTTGTCAGTGTGGCTGTGACCAGTCATAGCCTTAACGCACTCGTACAGGCCTGCATAACCAAGGGAAATAGTGGAATATCCGCCGTAAAGCAAAGGATCGATAACCTCACCCTTGTCCAGGCGAGCAAGTGCGCCGTACTGCCAAAGGATTGGAGCAGCATCGGACAGGGTGCCCTTCAGGCGATCGTGACGAGCGCGAAGTGCACGGTGGCAAAGCTCAAGACGCTCATCAAAAATCTTCCAGAACTTGTCCATATCGCGACCAGCAGAAAGAGCAACGTCAGGAAGGTTGATGGTTACAACACCCTGGTTGAAGCGGCCATAATACTTAGGCTTGTTTGGCTCATAGTTCTTTGCGCGAGCAACGTTGTTGAAGCCATTACCAGAACGGTCTGGAGTCAGGAAGGAACGGCAGCCCATGCAGGTGAAGGTATCGCCCTCGCCTTCCTTCTCGCCCTTAGAAAGCTTGTACTCCTTCATCTTCTTCTCAGAGATGTAGTCAGGGACAAGGCGGCGAGCGGTGCACTTTGCAGCCATCTGAGTGAGGTAGTAGTACTTGGAATCCTCGTAAACGTTGTCCTCTTCAAGAACGTAGATGAGCTTAGGGAATGCAGGAGTGATCCAGACACCCTCCTCGTTCTTTACGCCCTGGTAACGCTGACGGAGCATCTCCTCGATAATGAGTGCAAGGTCCTCCTTCTCCTGCTCATTCTTTGCCTCGTTGAGGTACATGAAGACAGTAATGAAAGGTGCCTGGCCGTTGGTGGTCATCAAAGTGACAACCTGGTACTGAATGGTCTGAACACCACGAGAAACCTCATCACGAAGGCGCTTCTCAACCATCTCGTTGAGCTGCTCAGCAGAGAGCTCGACACCGACGGAGTTCATCTCCTCCATAACAGTCTTGCGGATCTTCTTACGAGAAACGTCAACAAAAGGAGCAAGGTGAGCCAGGGAGATGGACTGACCACCGTACTGGCAAGATGCTACCTGAGCAATGATCTGAGTTGCAATGTTGCATGCCGTAGAGAAGCTGTGTGGACGCTCAATCAGAGTACCGGAGATAACAGTGCCGTTCTGCAGCATGTCATCAAGGTTGATGAGGTCACAGTTGTGCATGTGCTGTGCAAAGTAATCGGAATCGTGGAAGTGGATAAGACCCTCGTTGTGAGCAGCAACAATATCCTCTGGAAGGAGCTCACGCTGAACGAGGTCCTTAGAAACCTCACCAGCCATGTAGTCACGCTGAACAGAAACAACGGTAGGGTTCTTGTTGGAGTTCTCCTGCTTGACTTCCTCGTTGTTGCACTCAATCAGAGACAGAATCTTGTCATCGGTGGTGTTCTTGTGACGCTTCTGGTTCTGAATGTAGCGGTAAATGATGTACTTACGAGCAACCTCAAAGCGGTCAAGAGCCATGAGCTGATCCTCGACAAGGTCCTGGACCTCCTCGACGGTGACGGTGTGTCCAGCCTTCTCGCACTCATCGGTAACGTTGAGGGAAGCAAACTGAATCTCACGCTCAGTCAGGCGCTGATCCTCAGGGACCTCTGCGTTAGCCTTAGCGATTGCGTTAACAATCTTCTCTACCTCGAAGGTGACCTCTGAGCCATTGCGCTTGATAATCTTCATGTGCAAACTCCTTGAACAAACGTTGGTGAAAGCAACGCTTTCATGCGTGTTTAATTGGATTATCACTGCGGTTCCTAAGCTTTTGCCTAAGCGAAGTGGTTGGGAACCCGCTTGTGTGATGGGAACTACTATGCCACAACTTATAGTGTTTGAGTTCGAGAACTATAACAATATATTGTGAAATTTCCACACGAATACAAAATTATGTATTGACACGTTATGGCAATCAATATCTCTGCAGGTAGAAAATTAGCTAGAAAGTTCGCTAATTACAAAATTTATTAATGGTCAAAAAATAATTCGATTTTTTGTATGTAGGCATTCGTCGCCTTTCACAAATGCCCCACAATTCGTCCCTCAGCGCTCACTTTTGTTGAGCGTTTGGGGACTAAAAAAGCCGACACAAAATGTCGGCTTTGGTGGCTAGTCTAGTGGAGGCTGTGGACGCCAGGTTGCGTCTTTATAGATAAGGCGTGCATCCTTCCAACCCTTAATAAGGCGAGAAAGACCAGACGAGAAGTGCGCTCTATCTACCAAAATAAGTCGAATAATCTCTTTTGCAAAGGTGAGCGCTGTGCCAACACCAAAGAGCACAGGATTGTAATCACCGTGAACCTGGAAGTAACGAGCAATATAGCCGCGGTTACGTGTGATGTAATAGCGCGTCATATCAGAAGTTGAATTAAGCTGACGCACAGAACCAATGCTCTGACCAGGAACTTCTCGACATCTTGAGAGAACAAAGTCTGGAATCAAAATAGGCTGTGTCACCTTACTGGCCAAATAGCCGTACAGAGCATCGTCCCAGTAGATAAAGAAGCGCGCGTCAGGCAAGCCAATCTTCTGCACTACAGAGCGCTTAAAGCAGGCGCCCTCAAAGCACATAACATTGCACTCACGATAAGGCACACCATCAAAGCCAGCCTTTGCTAGCGGATTGTAGATGCCCAGGGCGGTGCTAAAGCGATACTGCCAGAAGAAAGGACCGCCATCAAAGTCGTAGCGCTGGCCCTGGATGACCTCAGCCTTGTCTGACCATGCGTCAAGCTTATCAAGGCCATCAGGCAGCACGGCAACGTCATCGTCCATAACCCAGAACCACTCAGCGCCCAGCTCATAACCTACGCGCACACCCTCAGAGAAACCACCGGAACCGCCGGTGTTTTGCTCCATAGGCACGTAGCACACGCGATTAGTACCTCCGTGGACATCAAGATCTGTAGTGGTTTCTCCCCACAAGGTTTTGACCTTCTCGGAAAAGTCAGACACAAGTGAGGCTGTTTCAGAGGAGTTCTCGTTGTCCACAACAATGATGCGCCATGGTGCCTGCGTAAGCTGCGTAATGGAATTAAGCAGGTTAGAGAGCAGTTCCTGGCGTTTGAAGGTAACTATGACAAGAGCAGTGCGCTTCATATTTCCCCAAAATGTGACTTCGTGAGTGGGTGAGTGCCTATATAGTATAGAGCAGCAATCAAAAGGAGTTTAGATGAGTCACACGCAAAACCACCAACCCTTGGTTTCTCTTGTTGTGCCTATATATAACGTTCAGGATTATCTGGAGCAGTGCCTGGCAAGCATTCAATCGCAGAGCTATACCAACCTGGAGATTATCTGCTTAAACGACGGCTCAACTGACTCGTCTTTAGCTCTTTTAGAAGCATATGCTGCCCGCGATGGGCGCCTTGTCATCATAGATAAAGCAAACGAAGGTTACGGAAAAACATGTAATCGTGGTATTGCCGCAGCTCACGGCTCATGGGTGGGTATTGTTGAGCCTGACGATTACCTTGAGCCAACCATGGTTCAAGAGCTTGTTGATCTTATCCAGGCAAACGGTGGAGAAAGCCAGGTGGATATTGCCCGCTCTGCCTATTGGCGCGTATTTGGCAATCAGAAAAATGGCCGTGCGGGAGCAACGTCGCAGTTTAAAGCTGCTGCCGGCGCTGCCGAGTACAGAGTTCCCTGCGCATATAAAGGCCGCGTCAAACCCAAGCAGCTGCCTTGTTCAATTGATCAGATGGCACAGCTTCTACTGCACCATCCTGCCATTTGGACGGCGCTCTATCGCAAGGAATTCTTAACCCAGAACCACATCAATTTCAAAGAAGTCCCCGGTGCAGGCTGGGTGGACAACCCCTTCCTCATTGCCTCGCATTGCTGCGGAACTCGCATAGTGTACACAGACTCTGCGCTCTACAACTATCGCGAGAATGGTTATGCAGAAGCCGCTACCTTTGCGCAGCGTCAGCCTAAAATTCCGCTTGAGCGCTGGAACGACATGATGGATGTTGTGGACGCACGCAACATTACCTCAGACGTGGTACTCAACGCGCTCACACTGCGCGGCATCAACTACGCGCTGTTTACAAAAGACGCGCTTACCTGGCGAGAAGAACATGATGCTGCAGGTGAAGTTGACTCAGAAGTGCACGATCTTCTCGCCAAGAGCTTTGAGCGCATGGACGCAACGCGCGTGTTTGAAAACCCAGCAATCTCAGGCTCTGGAAAAGCTTTCTTTGCACAGGTGCGAGGTATTGCTCTGCCAAAAGATAACAAGTTTGCGCGCTATGCATATCTAGCCGAAGAGGGATTTTTCCGTGTCAAAAATGACGGCATAACGCAGACATTTAAATCGCTCATGGACAGGCGTTAAAGCCGGCGACATCAAGCTGTCAAATACCGGCCAACCTTACACGAAGTTACTTACGCAAGTGGTATGCGCATAAAACGTGCATACCATACGGCTCTACGTACATAGGCATAACGAGCTCGTGTTGTAGTAGACAAAATAGCACCAAGCAAGGCATGAGCTACCAGTCGCGGAGAAGTTGCTTCAGTGACAATAAGGTGCGCTACAGGATTAGAAAGAATCTTAACAATTAGATTTTCTTTCTCCTCATGGCTGAGCTGGGATTCTCCGTTAAAAACGGGATACATGTTTTTAAGAAGCTTGCTGATCAGATAACGACTAATCAACTTTTGAACTTTCTTGGAGTTTGCAAAGCCAAGATGCTTGGCAAGAGCACCAAGTGCCTGACGCTCTTGAGTAAGCTTGTCCATAGAAGCAGCAATGGTTTCTTCTTCCTTGGAAGATTTTGCTGGTACATCAACAAAAATTGCTTCTGGGGCGTACGTAACATGTTTTGCAATCTCAAAACAGTAGCCAACAAAATTGCACTCGCCATCAGTCTCTGGCTCATGCTTAATCTCGGTCAGAATACGCGTTGAGCACAGCTTTCCGCTCATAGACGTCAAATAAGGAAGCTGCGACTCGTCAAATACCTGCAACAATGCAGAAGCTTTTGAACCAAAAACTTTTTTGCATTCCATAGGCGCATTGGCGGTTTTCATGTGCGCAATAACAATATCAGCCGCTTTAGGTGAACCAACAGGACCCAAAGCGGTAGCTGCAGAATAAAGCTCCTGCAAAAGGTGGGAGTTAAACCTATAAGAAGGCTCAGTGGTAAGCGTATAAGCTCCGCGAGCACGACCCTGAGCAATCTCAAGCGCAACAAAATGACTAATGCCCGATTGACACAAGACATCTAAACGAGGCTCTTGATTGGCAAGGTTATCTAACATGCGAGCAATCTGAGGGTCGGAGCTATTGTCAACAATGATGAGCTCCCAATGAGGGTATGTCTGCTCTTGAAGTTGCCTAATTACCGTTCTAATAGCATCAGCATCATTATCAGCGGCCATGAGAACCGAAATCATATGTGGATTGTATGAGCGCTCGTGCATTCCACATCCCCCAAACTGGTCCTAAATTTTAGATACCAGTTTACCCATAAAAAGTGAATTAAAAAGACATTTTTATTCTATCAAAATCTCTCCACACATCGTGTTTAACTGCTGTTATGTGGACATCTGACCTGTTTTGTAGGAGCGGCGCTACACACAACGCCCATAACGTCTATACGAGCATGCCAACAAGCTTTCCTAAGGCCGTAGGGTCAACGGTAGTGCCACTTGAACCTTCAACAACAGGAGCTTCATCATGCTCAAGATTAGACACGCCAATTGGCTGCACAATCTCTACAAGCTCAAGAAGCTGATTGGGATTCATATCGGTAATCATTGAAGACAACAAACTAGAAGCATTGCTTACCAGTGAACGAGCGCCCGAACCAGAAAGTGCCGAGATTTTCTCCCACACATCATCTGTGGCAATGATAACGTGCGTAATCTTGATGTTGGTGACAGAAGCAAGTGCGCTAACAAAAGCGCTCTGACCGTCATCTTTGTAAATATCTGCCAGTGTTTTAGCGTTTGAGTCTACTTCTGCATACACATCAGTAGGAATAGACACTATATGGCCGGTTCCCTGCGTGCGATCAATGACCAAAAGCCGTACAGACTGAAGAGTCGAATCCCCTGCCTTAAGCGAATTTGTGCTGATAACGGCATAGGTAAGAAAGTCATCATCAGATTGTGTAGTGCCATCCGGATTGCCTGAAACACTTTGGCTCTTTACAGCCTTGTTAAGCCCATGATCTCCCAAGTGAGACTCAAGCTGCGCGCGATCCCAAAGAGTTACAACAACAATGCCTACAAGAACAGCAACAATGGCAACAACAGCAAGGCCAATCACGTTGGTATAGGGATTCTCACGCGGAACATCGCTGCGCTCAAATCTTTCTCTTTTCCTAAACATACTGGCTCCCTGCCTCACTGTTCATCAGTTCTGCAAGAGCTCCTAAAAAAGACGCTCTCTTCTATGATGCTATTACTTTGCGAGGGAAACCACCGCACACAATACAAGTGGTAGAAAAGACTTCGTAAACGGCGCGAGAAGACCGATGAAGCTAGATTGGTACACAGAAACTACGATGCAATCAAGGAACCGAAAGCGCTACCAGGGTTGCAAAACACCCTCTGGAAAGCGAACGCTCACAAACGTAAGGCCCTGAGCAGGCGCACAACTGCCAGCAGCAATTCTATTCTGGGCGGCTAGAACCTCGTCGATCCACTCAACAGGCCTGTGACCTCGGCCAATCTCAACCAGCGTGCCCACAATCGTGCGCACCATGTTATGCAAGAAGGCGTTGCCCGTAATATCAACTGCAATGAGTTTCTCGCCAGCCTCTTCAATTTCTTCAACGGTAAGGCGCTCCACAAAACGATGCGTTGGCTTGCCCTCGGCAGAAATTG
Source organism: uncultured Atopobium sp. (assembly GCA_916048235.1). Lineage (GTDB taxonomy): Bacteria > Actinomycetota > Coriobacteriia > Coriobacteriales > Atopobiaceae > Lancefieldella. Next base: position 20,198 of record CAJZGX010000002.1, on the reverse strand, counting down.
CCTTGCAGAAGCTCTTGAAATCGTGCTCTCCCACCAGCGCCTGCGCCGCCTTGTCCATAAGCTCTGCGTCCAAGTGACCGTTGTACCACCACACGTGGTCCCAGCTCAGCACGGGACGAGCGCTACCTGCACAAATGCGATAGCGATACGAGCGAGCCTGGGCATCAAAGCGTGCCGAGAAACCCTGTGGGGCGCGGAAGAGTTGTCGGATAGAGATGTCATCATCGGTCAGAGCGGTGAGCGAGCGAACGAGTTTCTCGCCAGACAGCGCCAGCTCAGCGCCGTACACAGGCAGGCTCACGTACTGGGCCTGGGCGTGCACGCCGGCGTCGGTTCTGCCCGCGCAGGTGAGCTCGACCTCTCTGCGCAAAACGGTCTCAAGTGCGCGGCGAAGGTCTCCTGCCACGGTGCGCTGGGTGGGCTGCTCGGCAAAGCCGCAGAATGCAGCACCGCGATAACCCAGCTGGATAACAAGCGTAGCTTCAGGCTCAGAAGAAGCTTTAGCGAGAGTCTCAGGAGCTGAAGGCTCAGCCAAAGACTCCTCGCATGCATCAAAACTGCAATTTGATGCACTGTTTTGTGATGTTTCTAAGTTCATGAAGCTCCCTGAAATGACTTTGCCCACTAGAGTGATTGTATCGTAGGCTCAAAGTTGACGCACGTATTGTAGCTGCTGGACACAAGACCGCTACAGCACTGCAAGGCAGTACCTGCAATGCAAGATCACTACAGCGTTGTAAGACCAAGGCACAGTGCAACCCACAGCAGCAACACCACCCAGTCAACAAGCTGCATTTTTGCGGAGATACGCGTACGTTTAGCTGCGCCAAGACAGCGATCTGTCATTGTTTGCGCCATCTGATCTGCGCGCTGAAAGAGCGAGACGGTCAGCGGTACCAAAAGCGTAAACCACTTTTTGATGCGCTCAACAATACCGCCTGATTCAAAATTGAATCCACGTGCCCTCTGAGCTGCTCTAATTCTGTCGAGTTCTTCTAAGGTAAGCGGAATTGCCCTCAGTGCAATTGAGAGCACAATGCTCAAACCATCAACGTCAACGCGAATAATGCGCAGAGGCAGCAACAGTACAGAAAAGCCATCAGCAAGCTGCGTAGGTGTAGTTGTTGACGCAACCGATAAAACCAGCGCCAAGGCAAGCAACACGCGGGCAATAGCTACGGTACTTCTGTAAAAACCCGCCACAGAAAGCCCAACTGATCCGGAGAAAATGATATCGGGATGTCCAATAAACACCAGCGTATTGGCAACAAATGATATAAGCAAAATGAACGCCGCAGGCTTTGCTACGCGCAAAAACTCTGGCAAGCTTACACGAGCACTCCAGAGAAGACTCACGCAAATCAAGGCGAACACCGCAAAGGCAAGTGGCTGCTGTACTGAGAAGAGAGCAACAATACCCACAAAAGTGGCAACGATTTTTGTCTGCGCTGTCAATGAAGCAAGCGAGAAGTGCTTAAGCAGAGCACAGGGGCACTTAGACATAGCAGGCCTCCAAAAGCTCATGCAATACGCTTACAAACAGTGGGCAATCAAGCTGCGCAGCCTCGTAAATCTCTGGGGTTGTCTGCGCTTCTTGTACGTTGACGTCTGCAACAACACAGCCCTTCTCGAGAAACACTACTCTGTCAGCAAAAGGAAGCCATTCGCTTACATCATGGGTGATTGCAAGAACCGCTTTGCCTTCGTTTGCCAGCTCACGAGCAAGATGCAGTACCTGCGAGCGCGCCTCGCCATCAAGTCCAGACGTTGCCTCATCAAACACCACCGCGTACGTTGCGCAGGCCAGCGTTCCTGCAAGCGCTGCGCGACGAGCCTGGCCACCAGAAAGCGTCAACGGAGACGCGTCCATGACCTGCTGGTCAAGCCCCACACGTGCTGCCGCATACGCGACAAGCGCCTCAACATCGTCTGGCGAGAAACCCTTGTTAGTTGGACCAAACGCAACATCTTCAGCAACACTTTGGGCAAAGAGTTGATCCTGAGGGCGCTGAAAACACATGCCGACATCTCCAGGGCGTACCAGTCGCGCATCGATTGTTGCGTGCCCGGTATCAGCCTCTATGAGGCCAGCGGCTATGCGGGCGCAGGTTGTTTTTCCAGAGCCAGATGCGCCTACTATAACAACAAGCTCTCCCGTAGAGGAAATAGTTACGTCATGCAGAACGGGCTTGTCAAACGCATGAGACACGCCACAAACTGCCAGCTCGTGTTCCTCGCTAAGAGCCTGGATTCCGTCATAGTTGTTTGCTCGCACCACCTCAAGGGCGCGCTGATACACAAGGGTATCCAAAGCATCAAACGCAAGGTTGTTCTGAACAAGAAACGCAACAAACTCTAATGCATTAAAAGGCACATCAAACTTATAGCCAGCCTGTGCAGCTATAAGCGCTGTTGCTGTGAGTGCATCATCAAAACCAGCGTTTGCGATTGCGTTTGCATCCAAGAGAAACTCTGTGGGAGTTCCCGACCAAACTAGCTGGCCTTTCTCCAAAACAAGTACCTGGTCAGCCCCGGGAAGAGACTCAAACGAATGAGAAATCTCAAGCATACCCATTCCGTTTGTAACAAGGGTATTTACCAGGTTAGAAAGGTGATTTCTGAATCGAGTATCAAGCTGCGCAAATGCCTCATCAAGCACCAGATAACGTGGTTGCACTGAAAGCGCTGCTGCAATAGAAACAAGCTGCTGTTGGCCTCCAGAAAGCGTATGGGTAGGCGCATCAATCAAATCGGCAATGCCACAAAGCTCCAGTGTTTGAGTAACGCGAGAAACTATCTCTTCTTTTGGCAAACCAAGATTAGCAGGGCCAAAGGCAACTTCATCAAAGACAGTTGCACAAACAAGCTGCGCTGTTGGATCTTGACGAACCATTCCCACAACAGAAGAAATCTGAGTAGAAGGCACTTCAGCAGTTGAGGTGCCGTCTACTAAAACTTCTCCAGAAAACGGAAAAAGCGATGCATTACAAAGATTTGCAAGCGTTGACTTGCCTGAACCATTATGGCCAAGCACAACCGTTCTAGAGCCAGGCTTTAGGGTAAATGAAACGTTATCAAGGGTCAGTGCCATTGGGTGCGGAGATTGGCTCTCAGTGGCTCCTATGGCATCTTTAAAAGCAGAGTCAGTCAAAGATTGTGCTGCAGCTGACGTACCGTATGCGAAAGATACGTTTTTGAACTCAATCATGACAACCCTCCTTCATTTGAAAAAGAGGTCCCAGCAAAAAGCCAGGACCTCTTCAGATTCACTTTGACAGAAGTTACTCTGCAGCCTCTTCGGTCTGCTCGGTCTCCTCTGCTGGAGCCTCGGTCTCCTCTTCCTTTACAGGAGCAGGAGCAACCTTGGTAGCCTTAGCCTTCTTGTTAGAAGCCTTTGGCTGAACTGGCTCGGTAACGAGCTCAAGGATAACAACCTCAGAAGCATCGCCCTTACGAGGACCAAGCTTCATGATACGGGTGTAGCCGCCGTTGCGGTCAGCCCACATACCCTGAGCAGCCTTGTCAAATACCTCACGGACAAGCTCTGCGTTACCAACCTTGGCCATAGCAAGACGACGAGCGTGAAGGTCGCCGCGCTTTGCCCAAGTGATGACCTTGTCGACCTCGCCGCGAACTGCCTTAGCGCGGACGTCAAGAGTCTTAATACGATCGTTAGTGAAAAGGGCTTGGATCAGGCTCTTCTTGATGGCCTTGGTGTGGCTAGCATCAGTACCAAGCTTCATGCCCCTCTTCTTATTGTGCCTCATAATTTACATTCTCCTATGCGTGACAAGGCGCGACTAAGCCTTAAGGGACAGGCCCATGCTCTCGAGCTTTTCCTTGACTTCTTCAATAGACTTAACACCAAAGTTTCTGATGTTGAGAAGATCGTTCTCAGAGAAATCAACGAGCTGACGGACAGAGTGAATTCCTGCACGCTTGAGGCAGTTGTAAGAACGGACGGAAAGGTCCAAATCCTCAACCTGCTTCTCAAGCTCGGAATCGTCCTCGACGTCTGCCTTAGCAAAAATCGAAGCCTCTTCCTGAGTCTCGTCAAAATCAGTAAGTCCCATGAATGCGCTCATGTGCTGGTTAATGATGTTTGCAGCCTCAACGACAGCCTCGCGAGGGCTGATTGCACCATTGGTCTCAACCTCAAGCACCAGACGATCATAGTCGGTGTGACGGCCAACACGGCAAGGCTCAACAGCCTTAGCGCAGCGGCGAACTGGCGAGAAGATCGAGTCAACGTGAATGAATCCAATTGGATCGCTCTCACGCTCGTTATCCTCACCGGAAACATAACCGCGACCATTACCAAGGCGAAGTCTCATGGAAAGATGAGCTCCCTCAGCAAGAGTGCAAATGTGCTGAGCTGGGTTAACCAGCTCGTAGCCCATAGGAACATCAAGATCAGCACCAGTGACTTTGCAAGGACCATCAACAGAGATGGAAGCCTCAGCCTCATCAGAGTTGTTGGTGTTGCGGAAAACTAGGCCCTTAACGTTCAGAACGATGTCAGTAACGTCCTCATAGACGCCTTCAACCGTAGTGAACTCATGCTGAACGCCATCAATCTGGATGGCCTCAACCGCAGCTCCCTCAAGAGAGGAAAGCAGTACGCGGCGGAGGGAGTTGCCAAGCGTGTCACCATAGCCACGCTCAAGCGGCTCTACGCTCACACGAGCGACGTTTGCGCCGATTTCATCTACCGACACGTTTGGTCGGATAAATTCGGACATTGCTACCTCCAAAACGGGTCGGGCTTACTTGGAGTAGAGCTCGACGATCAGCTGTGCGTCAATCTCAAGGTCGATCTGATCGCGGGTTGGAAGCTGAAGAACAGTGCCCTGCAGCTTCTCAATGTCAACCTCAAGCCATGCAGGAACTGCCATGTGCTCGGAGGAAATGAGAGCTTCCTTGATTGGAAGAAGATCCTTTGCCTTGGAAGCAACAGCGATAACATCGCCGCTCTTTACGCGATAAGAAGGAATGTCAACGCGCTGACCGTTAACGGTGATGTGACCGTGACGGACAGTCTGACGAGCCTCTTTACGTGTACGAGCAAAGCCAAGGCGGAAGATGACGTTGTCAAGACGAGTCTCAAGGATGCTCATCAGGTTGTCACCAGTAATGCCTGGGTTCTTCTTAGCCATCTCATAGTAACCGTGGAACTGGTTCTCAAGGACGCCGTAAATGAACTTAGCCTTCTGCTTCTCACGGAGCTGCATACCGTACTCGCTCTCCTGGCGACGACGGCGGCGTGGCTCACGGTTAGAAGTCTTATTGATCCCCATCACAACGGGATCGATGCCAAGCTGACGACATCTTTTAAGGACCGGGGTCCTATCAATTGCCATTTGCTTGTCCTTTCGTGCTAGTTGCGACGGCGCTTTTTAGGACGGCAGCCGTTGTGTGCAATAGGTGTCTTATCCTGAATACCCGAAACCTCGAGGCCTGCTGCCTGAAGGGAACGGATTGCGGTCTCGCGACCAGAGCCTGGGCCCTTAACAAAAACAGCTACCTTGTGGAGACCGTGCTCCATTGCTGCCTTTGCTGCTGCCTCTGCTGCAAGCTGTGCAGCAAAAGGAGTGGACTTACGAGAGCCCTTGAAGCCGACGGTACCACCGGACTGCCAGGAAATTACATTACCTTGGGGATCGGAAATAGAGACAATCGTGTTATTGAATGTGCTCTTGATGTGGGCCTGGCCCACTGCAATGTTTTTACGCTCGGAGCGGCGGACGCGTGTAGTGCGAGCGTTCTTTTTCTGTGCCATTAGCTACTCCTCGCCTACTTCTTCTTGCCGCCCACCTGACGCTTCTTACCCTTACGAGTACGAGCGTTAGTGTGGGTACGCTGACCGTGGACAGGGAGGCCCTTGCGGTGACGGAGGCCGCGGTAGCAGCCAATCTCCATCAGGCGGGCAACATTCTGACGCACCTCGCGGCGAAGATCGCCCTCGGTGGTGTAATGAGCGTCAATAAAGTCACGAATCTTAGTGACTTCTTCCTCTGTGAGGTCCTTGACGCGAGTATTTACATCGATACCAGTCTCGTTGCAAATCTTGGTTGCACGAGTCTGACCAATGCCGTAAAGATAGGTGAGTCCGACCTCAACACGCTTATCGCGTGGCAGGTCGACGCCGTTAATACGGGCCAACTTGGTGCTCCTTCCTTAGCCCTGACGCTGCTTGTGGCGCGGGTTCTCGCAAATCACGTAAACCTTACCGTGGCGACGGATGACTTTGCACTTGTCGCACATCTTCTTTACCGAAGGACGTACCTTCATGTGTCTTCCTTTCGGTTCTGCTGATACGAACTATATACTCGCCCAGCCGCTGGCGTGAAATACCGACTGTACTTACGTACATATGCCCTTGCAACGTGCGCAAAGACACAGATAGCCTCGTGCCTGGCACAAGACTTTTGCACTACTTACTTATAACGGTAAGTAATGCGACCCCTGGTAAGATCGTAAGGAGAAATCTCCACTACAACCTTGTCACCAGGGAGAATTCGAATGTAGTTCATTCGAATCTTACCTGAGATGGTGCAAAGGATGGTCTTGCCGTTCTCTAACTCAACGTTAAACATAGCGTTTGGCAGGGGTTCTAGTACCTTGCCTTCAAGCTCAATCGCGTCTTGTTTAGCCAACTTTCATCCTCTCGACACATCGACAGCGGTTATCAATAATACATAAAAATGTGCCACTCGTCTATCACTTATTTTTTCAACACAATTAGATAGCGAGAAGAACAATGTATGTGTTACTCAAGACCGCCTTGCATCTCGCACCATGGACCAACTTCATCTTCTGAAACGATAACGGGACCATCGGCAGTAATAGCAACCGTGTTCTCATAATGTGCTGATGGCAGGCCATCATCGGTAACAACGGTCCAACCATTTTCAAGAACGGTGCAATCGTAGGTACCCATAGCAATCATAGGCTCAATTGCAATTACCATTCCCTCACGAAGAACAATGCCGTTGCCTGCACGACCATAGTTTCTGACCTCTGGATCCTCGTGAAGATTGCGACCAATACCATGGCCAACAAAATCACGAATAACGCCATAGCCGTTATCCTCAGCAAGTTTCTGAACTGCATGGCCAACGTCACCAAGGCGAGCACCAGGAACAGCAGCTGCAATACCCGCCTTAAGGCAATCGCGGGTAACCTCACAAAGTGCCTGGGTTTTCTCGTCAACTGTTCCGCAATAGAACGTCCAAGCGTTATCTCCTGCCCAACCGTTAACGGTAGCACCCGTGTCAATGGTCAGAATATCGCCATCTTGCAAAATGACGTTAGCTGATGGAATACCGTGAACAATCTGCTCGTTAATAGAAGAGCAAACAGATCCAGGGAATCCACCGTAGCCCTTAAAGGTAGGGGTTCCGCCATGAAGTCTAATAAAAGCTTCAACAGCGCGGTCAATCTCGAGTGTTGAAACACCAGGTCTAATCATGGATCCAGCACGACGAAGAGCTGCCTTAGAAAGGGCGCCCGACACCTTCATTGCCTCGATTTGTTCAGGTGTTTTTATCGTAATCATAGTGCGAGGAGTGTCTTTACGTCGGCGAATACCTCGTCAACAGGACGATCTCCGTTGACCTCCTTCAGAATTCCATGACCCTTGTAGTACTCGATCAAAGGAGAAGTCTGGTTCTCGTATACATCAAGACGCTTACGAATTGTCTCTGGCTTATCGTCATCACGCTGATACATCTCACCAGAGCAATTTGGGCAAGTCTCTGTACCAGCAGGTGCAGTATAACCACACTCTTTGCACGTACGGCGAGAAGAAAGACGCTCAACAATAACCTCTGGCTCAACAGCAACAAGCAGAGCTGCATCAAGCTTGAGGCCCATATTCTGAAGCTCAGAATCAAGGGTTACTGCCTGAGCGGTGTTGCGTGGGAAGCCATCAAGAATAAAACCAGCCTTTGCATCGTCTGCAGAAAGGCGCTCTTTTACCAGGTCAATTACAAGCTGATCTGGAACAAGCTGACCAGCATCCATATACTCTTTAGCCTTAACGCCAAGCTCAGACTGAGCTTTAACAGCAGCACGAAGAAGGTCACCGGTTGAGATGTGAGCAAGTCCATACTCTGCAACGAGCTTCTGAGCCTGTGTACCCTTGCCAGCGCCAGGTGCGCCGAGAAGAACAATGTTCATGCTTCGCCTTCCTTTCAAATAATAAAAGGGGCCTGTTTCCAGGCCCCTTTATGCTACGTATTAAGAACTACTTAAAGAAGCCCTCATAGTTGTGCATCTTAAGGTGGGACTCAATGGAAGAGAGTGTATCCATTGCAACACCGACCATAATGAGGACGGAGGTTCCACCAAACGCCTGTATCAACGAATCGCCTGTAAACCAGAAAATAATGGTTGGAACGATTGCAAGAACTGCCATAAAGATAGCACCGGGGAGGGTGACTCTGTCAATAACAGTCTTGATATACGTTGAAGTAGCAGTACCTGGACGAACACCAGGAATAAAGCCACCCTGCTTCTTAAGCTGGTCTGCTGTCTCCTCTGGATTGAACACCATTGAGGTGTAGAAGTATGCAAAGAAGACAATGAACATAACTGAGAGAACCCAGTTAACCCATCCAGAAGAAAGTGAAGTAGCAAGATTTTGAATCCACTCTACTCCTGGGAAGAACACAGCAACCTGAGCAGGAAGGTACAGGATTGCAGATGCAAAGATGATTGGTACAACGCCTGCAGTGTTTACCTTAATTGGAAGGTAAGTTGACTGACCACCCATCATACGACGACCAACAACGCGCTTGGCATAGTTGATAGGAATACGACGCTGACCACGCTCAATATAAACAATGAGCGGAATAATAGCGAGCATAACCACAACAGTAACAACGGTAAGAACAATATTTCCACGAGTAGCTACTGAAGAAATAAGGGCTGTTGGAAGTCCAGCCATGATGTTTGCAAAGATGATAAGACTCATTCCGTTGCCAACACCCTGCTGGGTAATAACCTCACCGAGCCACATAATAATGATGGCACCAACTAGCATGGTAAAGACTACCAGGAAGTTTTCAAGTGCCTCAGGCACGCCCTCCATAGATGCAAAAGATACACCATAGCTCTTAAACAAGAACAGGTAACCAACTGCATTGAGCAGAGCCAAGCCAACCGTAAGATAACGCGTGTACTGCGTAATCTTACGCTGGCCGCTCTCACCATCTTTAGCAAGCTCGCCAAGAGATGGAATAACGGACTGCATCATCTGGAAGATGATCTGAGCCGTAATGTAAGGCATGATGCCCAGACTGAAAACAGACATGCGAGAAAGAGCGCCACCCGAAAATAGGTTAAGCACGGCCATTGCGCCATTCTTAGAAAGACCATTCTGATAAGCAGAAAGCATCTGCTGGAATGGAGCACCGGGCACAGGAAGATAGGCACCAAAACGGTACAGAAGAAGAATCAGTACCGTAAGGAGAATCTTTCCCCTTAGTTCCGGAACACGAAATGCGTTGGCGATTCCTTTACTCACTACTCGGCCTCAACCTTTCCACCGGCCGCCTCGATCTTAGCCTTTGCGGAGGCGGAAACCTTGTCGACCTTAACAGTGAGCTTCTTAGAAAGCTCGCCATCACCCAGAACCTTGACTGGGATGTAGTTGTACTTGATAACTCCCTTAGCAACCAGAGCCTCTGCGTCTACGGTCTCGCCGTCTGCAAAGAGTGCATTCAGACGAGCAACGTTGACTGGAGCGTACTCAACACGGTTGTGGTTAGTGAAACCAGGAAGCTTAGGAAGACGCATAGCCAGTGGCTGCTGTCCACCCTCGAAGCCAGCGCCCTTGCCGCCACCAGAGCGGGAGAGCTGACCATTCATACCGCGGCCGGCAAAAGTACCATTGCCTGAAGAATTACCGCGACCTACGCGCTTACGATTTTTGCGCGAACCCACTGCGGGGCGAAGATCATTGAGCTGCATTATTACTACCTCTAGTTCTCTTCAACCTCGACAAGGTGCTTAACCTTGAAGATCATTCCACGAATGCTTGGGTTGTCAGGCTGCTCGACGGTATCGCCGATCTTGTGGAGGCCGAGGGCCTTCACCGTAGCAGTCTGGTCCTTCTTGACGCCTGCGACAGCGCCACGGACAAGCTTGATGCTAAGGTTCTTAGCCATCGTTAGTTCTCCTTTCCGACGAACATATCGCCGACGGTTAGGCCACGACGCTCAGCTGCTTCTTCTGGGCTGGAAAGCTCCTTCAGACCCTCAGCTGCTGCCTTAATCATGTTCAGAGCGTTGTCGGTACCAAGGGACTTAGAAAGTACGTTGGTAATACCTGCAAGCTCGAAGAGTGGACGAATAGGACCGCCAGCAATAACACCAGTACCCTCGAATGCAGGCTTAATAAGAACAGAACCTGCACCGTAGTGACCAGTGACTGCGTGTGGTACGGAACCAGTCTCGGTCAGTGGGACCTTGAACATGTTCCTCTTTGCGTCCTCGACGCCCTTCTGAATTGCCAGAGGTACCTCAGCGGAACGACCCTGGCCAATACCAACGTTACCCTTACCGTCGCCAACGACTACCAGAGCAACGAGTGACATACGGCGGCCACCCTTGACGGTCTTGGAAACGCGGTGAATATAAACGACGCGCTCCTGAAGATCCGTATCCTGCTGGCGCTTACGATCACGTGCCATTGAATCCTCCTAGAACTTCAGGCCCGCGTTGCGGGCGCCATCTGCCAAAGCCTTAACGCGGCCGTGATAGAGACGGCCACCACGGTCAAAAGTGACCTCAGTGACGTTCTTCTCGGCAGCGCGCTTACCGATAAGCTCACCTACGAACTCAGCTGCCTCCTTGTTGGAGCCAACCTTGCCAGTAGAACGGAACTCTGGGTCAAGCGTAGAGGCAGAGCAGAGAGTTCTTCCAGAAGCGTCGTCAATAAGCTGTGCATAAATGTTTGCGTTTGTGCGGTGAACTGCAAGACGCGGACGCTCAGGTGTACCAAAGACCTTGGCACGTACGCGGCGCTTGCGGCGTTCAAGACCCGCCTTTTTCGCCTGCTGCTTGTTCATTCCTTCTCCTTAGAGACATGCCATCACCTAACGGGGTGATGGTCTTTTAGCCTAAAAGTAGGGTTGCTTTACTTAGCAGCCTTACCGAGCTTCCTGCGGATGTGCTCACCTTCGTAGTGAATGCCCTTGCCCTTGTAAGGCTCTGGTGGACGCTTCATACGAATCTCAGCTGCAACCTGGCCGACCTTCTCCTTAGAAATACCCTTAACGGTAAGGTGAGTGTTATCAGGTACCTCAAAGCTAATGCCCTCAGGTGCAACATAGAGAACTGGGTGAGAATAACCAAGGGAAAGGTCAAGATCCTTGCCCTTAAGTGCTACACGGTAACCAACGCCGGTGAGCTCAAGCTTCTTCTCGAAGCCCTCAGAGACACCAACAACCATGTTGTGGATAAGGGTACGGACAAGACCCTGCTGAGCATTGGACTCAGTGGACTCGTCAACGCGAGTAACAAGAATCTCCTCGCCCTCCTGAGCGATAGCAACCAGCTCAGAGAAAGTACGAGTCAGCTCGCCCTTAGAACCCTTAACGGTAACGGTGGTGTTATCAACTGTCACAGTGACTCCAGCAGGAATCTGGACAGGCTTCTTACCAATACGAGACACGGCTGTCTCCTTTCATTCCTGTCAGATTTACCAAACGTAAGCGATGACCTCGCCGCCAACGCCGTTCTTACGAGCGTCGCGGTCGCACATCATGCCCTTAGAAGTGGAAACCACTGCAGTACCAAGACCACCAAGAACGCGTGGGAGCTTCTCAGCGGTGGAGTAAATGCGCAGACCAGGCTTGGAAATACGACGGATGCCGCGGATAACCTTAGCGCGCTTCTTACCATACTTAAGGGTGATGTGAAGAGTCTTCTGAGGCTTAGTATCCTCAACGGTGTAACCCTCGACATAGCCCTCTTCGGTGATGACGCGAGCAATCTCAACGAGCACCTTGCTCGATGGCATGGATACGGAATCCTTGCCAGCTGAGTTTGCGTTACGAATACGCGTCAGCATGTCTGAAATGGGATCGGTAATTTTCATTTGATCCTTCTCCTTCGTTAATGATGAAACTGCGTGTCTGGTTCATCTACACCCGTGGCGCAGATGCCTTGACGCCAGAGCCCTGAGTCCTACCAGCTTGCCTTGCGGACACCAGGAAGCTCGCCCTTGCTCGCTAGCTCACGGAAGCACACACGGCACAGACCAAACTTGCGGTAAACGGAGTGGGGACGTCCACAACGCTGGCAACGGTTCTGTGTACGCGTAGAGTACTTCGGCTCACGCGAGGCTTTGACGATCATCGAAGTCTTAGCCACAAATCCTCCTTCAAAATGCAACTTGGCGAACGCCAAGATGACTTCAAACAATAGTGCTGGTGACTATGTCACCCGGCATCGAAGATGCCAACAGGAATGCGCTTAATTTAAGCGCAGGTAAAAGTTAGTCCTGCTTGAATGGGAAGTGGAAGGCGTCGAGAAGTGCCTTACCCTCCTCGTTGGTGTTAGCAGTGGTGACAATGGTGATGTCCATACCGCGGGTGTGGTCCATCTTGTCAAAGTCAATCTCTGGGAAGATGAGCTGCTCGGTTACGCCCATGGAGAAGTTACCACGGCCGTCGAAGCTCTTAGCAGAGATACCACGGAAGTCGCGGATACGAGGAATTGCAACTGCGATCAGACGATCCAGGAACTCCCACATACGATCGCCACGAAGGGTAACTTTAGCGCCGATTGGCATACCCTGGCGAAGCTTAAAGGTTGCGATAGACTTGCGAGCGTGTGTAACTAGTGGCTGCTGACCAGTAATGGTACGGAGGTCGTTTACAGCGCCGTCAATTGCCTTAGCGTCTGTAGCTGCCTCACCAACACCCATGTTGACAACGATCTTCTCAAACTTAGGAATCTGGTTAACGTTGGTGTAACCAAATTTCTCCTTCAGAGCATCACGCACGGATGCGTAGTAAAGCTCTTTAAGGCGAGGTGTGTACTTCTCGTCTGCCATGGTTTCTCCTTAACTCTTGGGGTTTTAAGTGCGGGGATCGCCTCGCACCTCCTAGTTTGGCGAACTAGGAGCCATCTGCGTCCTCGAGACATACGTGTCCCACAGAAAGACGCAATGAACAATATTAGACCTTATTGAGCAAAAATGGGGCGAGAATTTCAAGCTAGCTGATATTTTTTCGTGTCATCACACGACTTCCACATGACACCGTTCTTCTCGCCCAAAAGAAAACCCCGCTATCTGACGATAACGGGGTTTGAAGTAGCTCTTTGGTGTTTCTTATAAAGCGAGAAACACGGGTAACTTAGAGCTCAGCGCCTGACTTCTTGGAGACGCGGACCTTAGTGCCGTCCTCCTTGATCAGGTAGCCAACACGGGTTGGCTTGTCGGTCTTAGGGTCGATAAGAGCAACATTGGAAGCGTCGATTGCTGCCTCTGCCTCAACGATGCCACCCTGCTGGTTAGCTGCGTTTGGCTTGACATGGCGCTTTGCAATTGCAACGCCCTCAACGACAACCTTGTTCTTCTCTGGATATACGCGAAGTACCTCGCCGCGCTTACCCTTGTCCTTACCAGTGAGGACCTCGACCTTGTCGCCCTTCTTGATCTTCATCTTAGGCATGTCGTTCCTCCTTAAAGGGTCTCAGGTGCAAGTGAGACAATCTTCATGTACTTGTGGTCGCGCAGCTCGCGAGCGACTGGTCCAAAGATACGAGTACCCTTGGGCTCACCCTCTTTGTTAACAAGAACGCATGCGTTCTGGTCAAAGCGGATGTAGCTACCGTCCTTGCGACGGGTGTCCTTAGCGGTACGAACGATGACGCAGCGAACAATGTCGCCCTTCTTCACCGAACCACCTGGAGTAGCCTCCTGGACAGCGCCAATGATGACGTCGGCAAGGCCGGCGTAACGACGCTTGGAGCCACCAAGGACCTTGACGCACTTTACGCGCCTTGCGCCGCTGTTGTCAGCGACGTTGAGAATGGTCTCCATCTGAATCATGTGACGTTCCTCCGGAACCTAATTTCTCAGAGGTGCGCGTATTTGCGCACATGAGAAATAATGATAGATACAAAACTAGGTTGAGCTAAAAGCTGTTTCCTAGGTGCTAATTACTTAGCGCGCTCAACGATCTCTGCGAGACGCCAACGCTTGGTCTTGGAAAGAGGACGAGTCTCCATGACGCGGACGGTATCGCCCAGACCAGCCTCGTTGTTCTCATCATGAACGTGAAGCTTCTTGCCGATGGTCATCATCTTGCCATACTTAGGGTGGTGCTTACGGTACGTAATCTCTACCGTAATCGTCTTCTCGCCAGAGATGGAGACGACGAGTCCGGTACGAACCTTACGCGCATTTCTGCTTTCGGTCTCTGCCATAACTTATCTCCTGCGATCTAGTTCTGCTCTGCGGATGCTTCCGCAGCAATTTGACGGGTGCGCATCTCGGTCTGAACGCGAGCAATGTCGCGCTTAACAGCCTTGACACGAGCGGTGTTATCCAGCTGGCTGGTTGCCATCTGGAAACGAAGATTAAAGAGCTCTGCGCGGCCTTCCTCGAGTTTCTTAGCGAGGTCTGCATCGCTCATAGCCTTGATTTCGGTGTACTTCATTAGTTCTCACCGTCCTGATCGGCCTTGGAGACAATCTTGGTCTTAATTGGAAGCTTGTGCTGAGCAAGACGGAGAGCCTCACGAGCAACTTCCTCTGGTACGCCATCAATCTCGAACATGATACGACCAGGCTTAACAACTGCTACCCACTCTTCTGGGTTACCCTTACCGGAACCCATGCGAGTCTCTGCAGGCTTCTTGGTGATTGGCTTATCTGGGAAGATAGTAATCCAAACCTTACCGCCACGCTTCATCTCACGGGTGAGAGCAATACGAGCAGCCTCAATCTGGCGGTTAGTAATCCAGTGAGCCTCCTCTGCACGGATGCCCCAGGAACCAAAATGCAGCTGGGTATTACCCTTTGCCTGGCCCTTCATGGAACCGCGCTGTACCTTACGGTGCAATACACGCTTTGGAGCAAGCATTAACGGCCCCTCCTCTCATTGCGAGCACGACGAGGACGAGCGGAGCCCTCAAGAGCTGGGTTAGGTGTTGGCTGTCCAGGCATCTTCTCGCCGTAATAAATCCAAACCTTGATACCAACAGCGCCCATGGTGGTGCGGCTTGTAGCGGTACCATAGCCGATTGCAGCACGAAGGGTGTGCAGAGGCACGCGACCCTCACGGTACCACTCACGGCGGCCCATCTCAGCACCGTTCAGACGACCGGAGCACTGGATACGAATACCCTTAGCGCCAGCCTTACGAGCGGACTGAACAGCCTTACGCATAGCGCGACGGAAAGCGACACGCTGCTCAAGCTGCTCTGCGATGGACTGAGCAACAAGGTTTGCGTCAAGCTCAGGACGCTTAACCTCGACAACATCAACGTTGACCTGACCCTTGCCGACCTTAGCAACACGCTCAAGATCTGCACGGAGGCCGTCAATCTCTGCACCCTTCTTGCCAATGACAATACCAGGACGTGCGGAGAAAATAGTTACCTTGACCTTATCGCCAGCGCGCTCGATATCAATACGAGCAACAGCTGCCTTCTCAAGGCGCTTCTCAAGATACTTGCGGATAGCAAGATCGTTGCCGAGCTGCTCGGCGTAGTCCTTATCGGCGTACCAACGAGAACGCCAGCTCTCGGTTACACCAAGACGGAAGCCTGTAGGCTGTACTTTCTGACCCATTCCTACGCCTCCTTTCGAGGTGCAACGACAACGGTAATGTGGCTCATGCGCTTGTTAATGCGGGAAGCCGAACCCTTTGCACGAGGGCGAATACGCTTAAGCGTTGGGCCTTCGTCAACAAAAGCGGTCTTGACTACCAGGTTGTTAGCGCGGAGACCATTGTTGTTCTCGGCGTTAGCAACTGCAGAGCGCAGAACCTTAGCAACATCAGTAGCGGCAGCGCGAGTCGAGAACTGAAGAACCTCAAGGGCCTTCTCGACAGACTTACCGCGGACAAGCGCGACAACTGCGCGAGCCTTACGAGGAGCAACGCGAACATACTTAGCTGTTGCGCGAACCTCAATAGAATCGGTGTTCTTAGCCATTTACTACACTCCCCCTATTTGGCCTTGTGACCGCGGAAGGTACGGGATGGGGAGAACTCGCCCAACTTGTGACCAACCATGGACTCGGTGACGTACACAGGTACATGCTTACGACCATCGTGAACAGCGATGGTGTGACCGACCATCTCAGGGAAGATGGTTGAGGAACGTGACCAAGTCTTGATAACGTCCTTCTTGCCAGCCTCGTTCATTGCAGCGACACGCGCAAGGAGGCGAGTCTCCACAAAGGGGCCTTTTTTGAGACTTCTGCTCATTTATCTACTCCTACTCGTGTCTTACTTGGACTTACGACGGCGAATGATCAGGCGGTTAGAAGCCTTCTTCGGGTCGCGGGTCTTATAACCCTTGGTTGGCTTACCCCATGGGGTGACGGAAGGACGACCAGAAGTGTGGTTCTTACCTTCACCACCGCCGTGTGGGTGGTCAACAGGGTTCATGACAGTACCACGGACGGTAGGACGGACGCCTGCCCAACGGGAACGACCAGCCTTACCAACAACAATGTTGGAGTGCTCAGCGTTACCGACCTCACCGATGGTTGCACGGCAGGTCAGAAGAACACGACGGAGCTCGGAGGAAGGCATACGCAGAACTGCATAGCCGTTGTCCTTACCCATGAGCTGGACGGAAGTACCAGCAGCACGTGCCATTGCAGCACCCTTGCCAGGCTGGAACTCAACTGCGTGAACAAGAGTACCTACTGGAATCTGCTCAAGAGTGGTGCAGTTACCAGGCTTGATGTCGATGTCCTTGGTACCAGAAAGAACGGTGTCACCGACGCTCAGGCCCTCTGGGCAAAGGATGTATGCCTTTGCGCCGTCTGCATAGTGCAGAAGAGCAATACGAGCGGAACGGTTAGGATCGTACTCAACAGTAGCGACCTTAGCTGGGATGTCATCCTTGCGACGCTTGAAGTCGATACGACGGTACTGGCGCTTGTGGCCACCACCCTGGTGACGGGTAGTGATGCGGCCATTGTTGTTGCGGCCAGCCTTCTTTGGCAGAGGCTCGAGAAGGGACTTCTCGGGCTTATCAGTTGTAATCTCAGCAAAGTCTGAGATTGTCTGGAAGCGCCTGCCTGCGCTTGTTGGCTTTAGATGCCTAACTGCCATAAACAGTATCCCTTTCTTCTCCGTTGGCTAGCCCGCTTAAGGGAAAGTCGAGCTAACACCGGATTACCACGGTACCGCGCGTATCTACTATGCGCGGCATACGAACCCGTACCTCAAAAGAGGCACGGGAGAAAAACCTTACTCAGCAGAGTTATTACCGAAGATCTCGATAGTCTCACCAGCAGCGAGGGTAACAATAGCCTTCTTCCACTGGCGGGTCTTGCCTGCCTGCTGATAACGTACACGCTTGTTCTTTGGCTTAACAGAAAGTGTGTTTACCTTGGTGACGTGTACAGAGAAGAGCTTCTCTACAGCTGCAGCAATCTCTTCTTTACCTGCGTTACGAGCAACCTCAAAAGTGTACTTGCCCTGCTCCATCAGATCGAAAGCACGCTCTGAAACGATAGGACGAATGATGACCTCATAAGGAGAGTTCATTATGCGAGCACCTCCCCAAGCTGCTTAGCAACATCAGCGGACATAACAAGTGCGCCGTTGTCAATCAGGAAACGAGTAGTAACCTCAGAAACGCCGAAGATCGAAACCTTAGGAAGGTTGCGGAAAGAGAGGTAAGTGTTGACGTCGTCGTCTGGGACGATGACGGTAACGCGCTTACCCTCAATACCGAGGTTCTGAAGTGCAGCCTTTGCCTGCTTGGTGGAAGGCTGAGCAAACTCGAGAGAGTCAACGAGGACAAGCTCGGAGTCTGCAACCTTGCCGGAG
The DNA here is from genome assembly GCA_916048235.1 of uncultured Atopobium sp. Lineage (GTDB taxonomy): Bacteria > Actinomycetota > Coriobacteriia > Coriobacteriales > Atopobiaceae > Lancefieldella. Next base: position 2,165 of record CAJZGX010000002.1, on the reverse strand, counting down.
AGGACGGACCTCATAGCAAGCTTAACCATCTTGTTGTTAATACGACGTGCGTGGGAACGAGGGGTAGGTCCAAAAATGACGCCACCACCAGTCCACTGACCAGCACGAATAGAACCCTGGCGAGCACGACCAGTACCCTTCTGACGGTAAGGCTTAACGCCACCGCCGGATACCTCGTGACGGTTCTTTGTAGAGTGGGTACCCTGACGTGCGGATGCGTCCTGGCAGACTACAACCTGGTGCACAACAGGGATGTTTGGCTCAATGCCATAGACGTCAGAGGAGAGCTCGGCGTCGCCGACCTTCTTTCCCTCTACGTTCTTAATCTCATACTTGGACATGTTGTCTCCTTGTTAGCCTAAGTGTTTGCCTAAAGGCCCTTAGGCCATGCGGACCTGGACGAGGGCATTCTTGCCGCCAGGAACAGCACCCTTGATAAGCATGAGGTTCTGCTCAGCATCAACGCGGACAAGCTTAAGGTTCTTGACCGTAACGCGCTCTGCGCCCATGTGACCATACATGTGAAGGCCCTTACGAACGCGTGCAGGGTATGCGCACTGACCAATGGAACCTGGACGACGCTGGTTACGAGAACCGTGAGTCATTGGACCGCGAGAGAAGTTCCAGCGCTTAACGGTACCCTGGAAACCCTTACCCTTAGAAGTGCCTGTTACGTCAACAGCGGTGACCTCGGAGAAGTCAGCAACTGTGACAACATCGCCGGTCTTGTGCTCAGAAGTATCCTCAACGCGGACCTCGCGGAGGTAACGCATTGGCTCGACGCCCTGTGCCTTGAAGTGACCAGCCATTGGCTTGTTGACATGCTTCTCAGAGATGTCGCCGAAGCCAATCTGTACGGCATTGTAGCCGTCCGTCTCAACAGTCTTTACCTGTGAAACGGTGCAGGGGCCAGCAAGAACGACGGTAACAGGAACGACGTTGTCGTTCTCGTCCCATACCTGGGTCATGCCCAGCTTGCGGCCGAGGATGGTATTAACCATGCTCTTTCCTAACCTTCGGTGGTCATGGGACCTTGAGAGCACATCGGGTACTCTTCCCCAGCGGACCACGTCCTGTACATACTGCCTTTAGACATAATTGTCCTGTTTGAGCAGCCCGTCTACTTTACACTCATTTTTGACAAGAAACAAGCCTAAAATCTCTAAAAGATGAACGCTTTGTGAAGACCGTTTGATACCTTCTAGCTGCGAGATCTTTCTTCTCACCTATTTTACGAGGTCAAACCGCTGACCCGGGCGTATCCATTGGCGAGAAACCCAAGGAATTTTGAAAAGTTTTTTCAAAAAATTTTGTAAAAGCAATCCGCGATAACAACTTTGCCAAAATCAGGCTGCCAAGACTAAGCAGCTAAGGCTAGGCAACTAAGACCAGGCAGCCAAAAGTTTCTTGAGCAATGCTTCGCAGCCCTCAGTAACATCCTCATACGTCAGATCAAAATTTCCTGAGTACCATGGGTCCGCAATGTCACGAGGCTTCTCTGTCCAGTCAAGGAGCAGCGAAACCTTTCCAAGCGGATCATCCTTTAGTATGCGCATCATGTTGCGCAGGTTATTGTGGTCCATGCCTATGAGGTAATCAAAGTTCTCGTAATCTGCGCGCGCCATCTGCCTCGCACGATGATTGCCGCAACGAATCCCCTCTTGCTGAAGCTTGCGTCGCGTGCGAGGATCAACAGGGTTACCAATCTCTTCAGTGGAGGTTGCTGCTGAGTCGATGACAAACGAGTCTGCCAGACCGTTTTTCTCGACAAGATCTTGCATGACGTATTGTGCCATCGTTGACCTGCAAATATTTCCGTGGCACACAAAGAGGATTTTTGCCATGCGGGAGTAATTTGGCCGAGCGTTTACCGAGCAGCCGGTATTTAGCTGGCTACTTGCATTCTGCTGACCACTTATGTTCTGCGAGCTTTCCTGCATCTCTTCTCCTGTGCGCTGTAAAAGTATTCGCTTCCCTATTCTACGGGTTTCTCGCCAAGTGCAGATGTGAGTTACGTCTAGAAAAGTCTGCCTGAAAAGTACAAAGAATCTGTATTTGCGCCACCGATTCTTTAACAAAATCAGGCAAATCCACAGATTCTTTGATGTATTTAGGCAAAAGTTACAGATTCTTTGAAGAAATCAGGCGCACGTCAGGCTCGCGCC
>CAJZGX010000001.1:0-33015 GCA_916048235.1 uncultured Atopobium sp. | reverse complement strand
CGCTCTCCGATCTCTTGCATCTCTGACAAGTCTCCTTTATAGTTATTTCTCGCGCTGATGCGCACGGATGACATCTTGGGATATCGTCTAGTGGTAGGACAGCGGATTCTGGTTCCGTCAACGGGAGTTCGACTCTCTCTATCCCAGCCATGTCCTCCCAGTCATACATGGCCCGTTCGTCTAGCGGTTCAGGACGCCGCCCTCTCAAGGCGGAGATCACCAGTTCGAATCTGGTACGGGCTACCAAATGTTCAAGGACTTCTTCGGAAGTCCTTTTTGTTTATCTCAACACCACTTTTGCTTCTATCGTAAAATAGACCAGTCTGTTTGAAATAACTGTCACGCCCAGTCGTGTGACCCAGAAGTATAAGAATTTTTACTAACACCTTGATTGGATCAGGATGTGGCTTGAGTTCTTCCAAAGTGTAGTTGTCATTATTGCCCTGCTCTACGTACCGGGCATCATTTTGCTGCATGCCTCCGGCACGCCAAAGCCCTGGGCACTTGTTAGTGCTCCTTTGGTCAGCTGCGCACTCTTCTTTATTGAGGGAGAAATCTTTAGCGCACTGAACATCCCCATCCCCTTGGCTGTCATGGTTCTTGTCCCGCTGCTTATCGCAGTTCTAGTCAATGGCTACGTTTATTATGTTGCACCCAAACACAAAGAAGACCTCAGGGGCGAGAAACCCAACAAATCCGAAGCAATACGCGCTGGCGAGCAATCAACTAGCCCTGTACCAGCATTTGTCTGCGAAGAACTCCCCCTCTGGATGCCTCTTCTGTACGTTGCAATTGGTCTTCTTACCGTAGGGTTTCTCTTCTTACCAACCCTACCCTCTGCCAGCTCCTTTGTTCAGGGCTGGGACATTGTGCATCACTTAGATGTCACGCAGGCAATGATTGAGTCTCAAAAGTACTCATCCATTCACTATGACTTTTATAGCACCGTCGAAACTGCCATTACTCCTTGGGAACCGGGCTCCTCAGGATTTTATCCCTCGGGTTGGAACATCATTGTTGCACTAACAACGCAGCTTGTTTCTACAACCGTTCCTATTGCAGGTAATGCACTCAACTTTGTCAGTGCAGCAATTATCTTTCCGCTCTCAATCTGCTCACTTATTGCAAAAGTTCTTCCTAAACATCGCATTGCGCTTATCAGTGGAGCTTTTGTTTGCCTAGCATTTTTTGTTTTCCCTTGGTCGCTTCTCATCTATGGACCAATCTTTCCTAACACCGTAGCTTTCTGTGTAATGCCTTCTATTTGGTGGATTTTTATGCAGATGACTCGCTCAAAAACACCAAAACACGACCTTATCTGGCTTATTGTCATATTTGTTCTTGGCTTGATTACCCTCTTTATCTTGCATCCTTCCACGATTTTCTCGTCAATTGTTGTGCTTTTACCTTGGAGTTTTGCGCGCATTGGAGAGTCAAAACGCAGAGTTGTTCTCTTTGGAAAACAAATCAAGCCTGTTACGCTGGCATACGTATTCTTTATCTTTGCGCTGGTTATTTGGTCTGTTTTCTACTACGTTTTGATTGTTCGAGGCGTGGCTCTCAATTTCTGGTGGAGCGCCTACTCGAGCCTGCAAGATGCTATTTTGCACGCTCTTGGTATGGACTTTATTGGACAGTCGTACGCAGGTGGAGAGCTTGTTTCTCCACAACCGATACTTTCAATCTGCGTGCTTGTAGGCGCTGTATGGACGTTTAAGCACAAGCAGGCTCGATGGATGGTATCTGCCTTTATGTACCTGTCTATACTCTGCATTTTTATTATTACGTTTGACGTTCCTCTGAAGGGATATCTCTCGGGATTTTGGTATACCGATCCGTTCCGCATTGCGGCAAGCTGCATCATTATGGCAATTCCGCTGGCAGCGCTTGGCCTGGCAACTCTTGCCGAGGCCGCTCTGGAAACGTTTGCCTCCTGGAGAGAAAAAGCTTCTCAGGCTCAAACTAAAGCTCAGACCTGCGTCTTTTGTAACGTTTGGGCTAAGCCTCTGATTGCTGGTGCAGTTATAGCGTGCGTAGTTGTGCTCAACTATGTGGTCCCGACGCCTAATCTTAAATCAGAAGAGCCAATTCCTGCTGCTCTTGCCTTTAAACAAGCTTCCGAGAAGGCCTATGGTGATCACTACATTTTGACCTCAGAGGAGCTTGAATTTTTGCGCCGCGTAGAACTTACCGTTCCTGCAGGTGCCGTTATTGCCAACCTGCCACAAGATGGCAGCCTTTGGGCGTATGGCACTAATGACTTACACGTGCTCTGGCGCTTCCCTAACGGCTATGACGCCTCAGAACGTCCCGCAAGTGCAATTCTTCGCAAACGTCTTAATCGCATTGCTAGCGACCCCGAGGTGCTTCAGACGGCACACGACCTTAACGTGCAGTACGTCCTTATTCTGAATAACGTTGTTGATTACTCCAACGCTGTTACCAGTACCTACAAGCCTGGAACCTTCAGAGGTATCACACAAATAACAGACACCACCCCAGGTTTTGAGGTGGTGCTGGAAGAAGGTTCTATGAGGTTGTACAAGATTACCTTGTAAGAACGTTATGCCTGAATTGCAGAAACTGCGTCCTTAAGCTCCTGAACACGATCAGTTGCTTCCCATGTGAAGTCTGGGTCTTTGCGGCCAAAGTGACCGTATGCTGCTGTCTTAGAGAAGATAGGACGGCGCAGCTTAAGATCTCTAATAATGGCACCAGGACGAAGATCAAAGACCTTCTCGATAGCCTGCTCAATAACAGCATCGTCAACAATGCCAGTGCCAAAGGTATCAACCATGATAGACAGTGGATGAGAAACGCCAATGGCATAAGCAAGCTGAACTTCACACTTCTTTGCAAGGCCTGCTGCTACGACGTTTTTGGCAACCCAGCGTGCTGCATATGCTGCTGAACGGTCAACCTTGGTGCAATCCTTTCCAGAGAAAGCGCCGCCACCATGACGGCCCATACCGCCATAGGTATCAACAATAATCTTTCTACCGGTAAGACCTGTGTCTCCCATAGGTCCGCCAACAACAAAGCGACCAGTTGGATTAACGTAAATGTCAGCGTTATCCCAAGCAATGTTGACCTCGCTCATAACAGGAGCAATAACGTGGTCAATCATGTCCTGCTTGATAACGGACATGTCCTCAATCTCTGGAGCGTGCTGCGTGGAGACAACAATAGCTGTGACCTCAACGGGTTTCTCGTCCTCATAACGAACGGTAACCTGAGTCTTACCATCTGGACGCAAGTACTCAACCTCGCCAGACTTACGCACCTCTGAAAGGCGCTGAGCCAGACGCTGAGCCAGGTAAGCTGGCATTGGCATAAGAACATCAGTTTCATCAGAGGCAAAGCCAAACATCATACCCTGATCGCCTGCGCCGATAAGATCAAGCGGATCGGTAGTACGTCCTGCCTGCGTGTCATAGGACTGATCAACGCCCTGAGCAATATCGGGGCTTTGTTCGTGAATGAGGCTTAAAACGCCGCAGGTCTCGCAGTCAAAACCATACTTAGCGCGGTCGTAGCCAATATTTCTGAGAGTATTACGAACAATCTCCTGGACATCAACGTAGGATTGAGTGCGGATCTCTCCTGCTACCACAATAGTTCCTGTAGTAGCAAAAGTCTCACATGCACAACGAACGTTGTCCAAGCAAGCAGGAACACCACTTGGAGAAACGTACCCACGCTCTTCAAGCTCCGCCTCTTTTGCCAGGATTGCATCAAGGATTGCGTCAGAAATCTGATCACAAACCTTGTCTGGATGTCCCTCAGTAACACTTTCTGAGGTAAACAAATAGTTTTTGTGTGCCATGAACTATCCTTTCACGCATGGCTTCTCTGCTTATGCAGAATATTTGCGTTCTTCTACGCGCAACCACTCTTACTATACCCACCAAAGACACTTTTGAGCAGGATCAGTCAAGAAAATTGTAAAAAAGAGCACCACAAGGGCGCTCTTTAAATAGCATAGTTAACCTGGCATTATGCAAAAACTCGTATGATTACTCGTCTATTATTCGTCTATTCCAATACCAGCAAGTGTCATATCTAGCAGATTCTGTGCAAGCTCATCAGAACCCTCCGCACCGTGGCGCTCTCCCATCAGACCAATGGCCGAGAGAACCAATGCACCCGTAATAGAACAGGCAGCAAGTCTTGAATCAACGCTCTGACGAATAAAGCCTTGCAATTTTCCCATCTCAAGCTGATTAGCAAGAAGAACAACCACGCGAGAAAGTGGGCCCTCAATGTTGGTAATAAGTGCCTGCTCAGAGCTTGCAAGCTTGTTAATTAAAGCCAAAACCAAAGGTGAGTCAGGCAGAATATGAGCAGCAAGTTGAGCGATGATTGCATGAAGCGTCTCTTTTGAGGCAGGCTTATTACCAATGGTATGCGCAATATCTTTTGCAAGCTCATCAACGCTCTCGTCAAAGATTGCCTGCAAAAGGGCCTCTCTATCGGAAAAGTAGTAATATAGTGCACCCTTTGAAAGACGAGCTCTATCAGAAATCTCACTCATTTTGAAGTTGGTATTTCCACGAGCAAGCATGAGCTTGGTTGTCTCGTGCATAATACGCTTACGTGTAGCTGCGCTTTTCTTAGTACGAGCTTCAGCACGAATATGAGAAATAGAAGGCGCTGGAGCTTCAGGTTCTTCTGCAGGCTGTTGTTCATAAGCATTGTGATGTATGACTTCTAACGTAATATAATCGCGCTTCTCGCCCATGAACTCCCCCATACGACACTATCCGTCATATAAAATGACGCCTCTCTGATAATTTTTTATGCCTACTATACCGTTTTACCGAACCTATAAAAATACAAAGCCCTTACTTTTTTATTGATTAAATCTGGCACTCTTTATTATTTTTACCAATTACCCTTAGAAAGAATGGCGAGAAGATCTTCTTTTCTATTCTCCACTTGACCTGCTAAATAAAGCTCAAAGAGCTTACGTTGACATACGCCCACAGCAGGTCCTGGCTGAAGCGAGAGCACTTCCATAATTTCTGCTCCCGAAACGCACAACTCTTGTGGACGCTGAGCAATTCCCCGTTTTGCCTCATGTAAGAGAAGGGTCCTCATAGCCTCAAGCGTTACCGCATAGCTGCGATACGGATTTGCCTTTGCCAAGGCATCAGCCTGCTTTAACGTCAAAAGGTCATACGCAAGAGCAATGCCGTCCGATTTACTCGCCTCGGCTAACAGGGCAACCATATGCCTAAGTGACGAGGTTGTAACGTCCACATCATAGTCATGCAATGCCACAAGAGCGCAAACTTCATTACTCAAATGCTGCGATAAAGCCAAGCGTTTAAGCAAGGCTTTTGCCACGATTGCACCTTTTTCTGGATGACCGTAAAAATGACCTCTACCATCTGCATCAACGCTAAACATTTCTGGCTTTGCAATATCATGTAGAAGCGCCGCCCACCTAAGCGCAGGTGTTGCAGCACCTGCAGTAAAGGCTTCTGTTGCAGAACATACCCGAGCAGTATGTTCCAGCACGTCATAAGCATGATACGGACTTCTTTGATCAAAGTTCTGTAGCGGTAAGAGCTCCGGAATTGCTACCGCTAGAACAGGAAATCCTAGCTTAATAGCATGGGCACTATGGCCAGCCTCAACAATTTGAGCCACTTCCGAGCCAATGCGCTCAGACGCAACCTGAGAGAGTAGCGGCGCACACTCAGTAAGTGCCTGATGTGTCTTCTCCTCAATTGAAAACGAGAGTCTGCATGCAAACCGCAATGCTCGAAGCATGCGAAGAGCGTCCTCTGTAAAGCGAACCTTAGGCTCCCCAACAGCGCGAATTACACGTGCAGATAAATCTTCTTGACCGCCATAAAGATCAAGCAATCCCCTCTTTGGGTGATATGCCATTGCATTAATAGTGAAGTCTCTACGAGCAAGATCTTCCTCTATACGAGAGACAAACTGCACAGAATCAGGACGTCGACCGTCTAGATATTCTCCGTCACAGCGATACGTTGTGACCTCAATAGGGTGCTTCTCGACAACAGCAGTAACGGTTCCATATGCAATACCTGTTTCGTGCACAGGAATGTCTGCAGCCTCAAAAGCCGCTTTGCTCTGCTGCCACGTTGCCGATGTTGTTATGTCAATGTCATGGGCAAATGAGCCGCGTAGAGCGTCTCGTACCCAGCCACCTACAATCCACGCCTCAAATCCGGCATCTTCAAGAACTTCTAATGCACGCAAGGCATACGTGGGAATCTGTAAATTCACAGGGCGAGAAAGGCATGGTGAAGAGCTGTTTTTCTGTATGCTCATGGCCATTCCTTCCGCAGTTGCTGATGGAAAAAGTATACATCCTTCACACGTCATTCACATCCTTTCTGCGGTTTTAAAAAGACAAACATTTGTTCTAGATTTTTCTTTACTTCTTCCCCATTCGTGATAGTCTAAGTATACGAACAGACGTTCTATTTTCAAGTAGAAAGTTGCCACCATGGATACTCTTGATAAACTCACCATACTTGCAGATGCAGCCAAATTTGACGCGGCGTGCACCTCTTCTGGTGTAGATAGAGATCCGCAGGCAGGAAAGGTAGGAATGGCCTCAGCTGCCGGCTGTTGCCACTCATTTACCCCTGATGGTCGCTGCATTACGCTGCTAAAAGTTTTGCTTTCTAATGCTTGTTGCTATGACTGCGCTTACTGCGTCAATAGGTCGTCCGCACAGACCAAGCGCGCCACCTTTACACCACAGGAATTAGCAGAGCTTACCGTAGATTTCTATAAAAGAAATTACATAGAGGGGCTCTTTCTTTCCTCAGGTGTTATAGGATCGCCAGACCACACCACAGAGCTCATGATTGAATGCCTCTCCTACCTTAGGAATGAGTTGCTGTTTAACGGCTATATTCATGCAAAAGTAATTCCCGGAACAGATCCAGATCTTATTGATGCTATTGGCCGCTTAGCAGATAGACTCTCCGTCAATCTGGAATTACCTAGCTCAACCTCACTTACTAAACTTTGCCCTCACAAAAATGCTGAAACGGTTACTAAACCCATGTCTTTCATTCACCGCCTGCGCGTCTCTGAAGAAAGGCAATTGCTTGAAGCTAAAAATGCATCAAAGGGCATTGTGAAGTCTGCTGGCAAATCTAAGGATATTGTTATTCCTACTCAGAAGCAGATCATAAAAGAAGGTTTAACTCTTCGTTCAAACTGCTTGAAGAATACCTTTATGCGCTCATCAAGGGTGTCTTCAGGCAAGAGGTCCTTCTCGCCTGCTGGACAATCAACGCAAATTATCATTGGAGCTTCTCCAGAATCAGACAATCAAATATTGCACTTATCGCAAGCGCTTTATCAACAATTTGAATTGAAACGAGTATTCTTCTCTGCCTATATTCCTGTTATAGAAGACCATCGTCTTCCAGAGTTGGACACTCCTGTTCCCCTGCGTAGAGAACATCGTCTTTACCAGGCTGATTGGCTTATGCGCTACTATGCGTTTTCTCCTGATGAGCTTGTTTCTCCAGAAGCACCTTGGCTTGATTTAGAAATTGATCCAAAGCTTGGATGGGCGCTGGCACATCTTAATCAATTTCCTGTAGAGATTATGGATGCACCACTAGAAATACTTTTACGAGTGCCCGGTATTGGCCCTACCGGCGCACGAAGAATTATTGCTGCAAGAAGACGGTCTCGCCTCACCTTTGATGATCTTAAACGGCTGGGAATACAGCTCAAACGATCTCATCACTTTCTCACCTGCTGTGGCGTAAGGGATGCCTCAGCTCCACTTGACCAAGAACTGATTAAACAGAGGGTAATTGCTGATGCCAAAGCAAGTTCGTACAACAAAACAAGACGCCGTATTGAGTCCTCTCAACTCAGGCTCTTCTGATCAGAGCGTAGAGCTTGTCTCGCTTGTTCAGAGGCTTACAAGACTCTCCAAGCCCCAGAAGGTTGTTATCTCCTGTAATCCAAGCTTAGAAGGCGTTGTAGGGGCTGTAGGGCTCACTTATCTCTCACATGCTAACCCGGCACACGTACGTCTTGTTAGAGAAAACTTTTGTCAGCCTAGCCTTGGGGAGCATGTTCTCTGTGGACCAGACCCTTCTGATGACTCAGTAGTAGCCTTGGCTAAACGAGTTCTAACTGGACTAGAAAAGAAAGTAGGCACAAGAGAAATAACGCATCGCATTGTTTTGGCATGTGCTTCAGATGCTCATACTATGCCGGAGATTGTGCATCGATACATTCGTCTTGCATTCTCCTATGGTGTAGGAGCCCTTGAAGATATTGCAGACCCAACCGTGGCAGAGTTTAATGCACTGGCTAGGCAGGTAGAAACTGAACGAGAGCATACGCGGCAATTTGTGCGGTTTTCTCGCATGTCAGATGGCTCTTTTATGTCTGTATTTCAACCTAATGCAAACGTAGTGCCACTAACTTGCAATTACTTTGTCAAACGGATGATTACAGAGCGGTTTTTTATTGTTGATCCAGCTCATCATATAGTCAGTTTTTATTCACCAGAAATGAAGACCTTTGGAACAATTCAGCTGGACGATGCCTCTTTGGAAGAACTGCTCTCTAGAACAGACCTTGCAACTGATGAGAAATACGTGCAAGCCATGTGGAGGCGCTTCTATGAGGGAGTTGGTCTAGAAGGTCGTGGACCTGCAGAAAGAGGATATGACTTGCGCGCCCATTGGATGCCAAAACGCGTATGGCAAGGGCTTCCTGAACTCACTGCAAGTACAAATGCAGAAGCTGCGCGTAGCCAAGGCGTACCTGCTCGCTATCAGGGGCGAGAAAACAGAAAGGATGTGCATCATATAGAACAAAAGCAAACATTCTGCAAAGAGCTTACTTCTGGGTTATAAAGCTGCCGTTTAAGACGGCTGATAACAAAAAAGCGCCCAGCAGAGCTGAGCGCTTATCAGTACAAAGGTAATGACCTAAGACTTAGTCAAGGTCGTTGAAGTCACCAGCTGCAGGTGCAGGTGCAGAAATCTGAGTCTGCTGAGCTGCAGGCTGAGCAGCATTCTGGGAACCAGTTGGAGCATTGTTGGTAAGAACAGTCTCTGGGAAGACAGAGTCCGCGTCATCCAGGAAGTGCTGGAGAAGCTTACGGTACTCAGCGCGGAAGTCCTCACGGGACTGCTTGAGGCGATCAATCTCATCAAGCTCAGTCTGCTTCTCTGCAAGAGCCTGACGGATAACCTCACGAGCCTTCTGGTCTGCCTCGTTACGAATACGCTCTGCGTTTGCACGAGCGTCTGCAACAAGCTTATCTGCGCTCTGCTGAGCAACAATGAGGACCTGAGAAATCTGGTGCTCGGATGCAGCGATAGCAGCTGCGTTTGTCTCCTCAACAGAAGGAACGCTTGCGTTCTCCTCAAGGTTTGCAACCTGAGCCTGTGCTGCAGCAAGCTGCTGCTCAGTGCTGGTCAGACGGCCCTTGAGGTCAGCGATCTTTTGAAGCATTGCATCAACCTCAGAAGAGAGCTGCTCAAGAAATGCGTCAACTTCCTCTGGATTGTAGCCGGTCTCAGCAGGAGAGAATGTCTGCTGCTCGATGTCTGCTGGTGTGATTGCCATCTTTGTTCCCTTTCAGTCTGCGAGTAGACGTACCACACATCATAACTACTCAGTTTGTAATTAAAGACAAACTAGTTTCCTATATTAGTATAAAGCCCAGCGTCGAAATGGCAAAACGTCCCACAAGATTAAGCACAAAAAGTGCAACAATCGGTGAGAGATCAACGCCAGAAATTGGAGGAATTACATTCCTAAACACACTGAGGTATGGCTCAACAATTTTGCCAATTCCCTCAAGGACGTGATTGAACTTGTCGTTAGAAACAGTAATCCAAGAGGACAGGCACCATACCACAATGCAGAAGCTGTAAATCCTCAGCAAAGTGTATAAAGCATTAAGAACATAATACGAAAACACAAAAACCTCCAGTTACCTGGTAATCTCGCCCTCATCAGCAAGCTTATCCAGATCAGACTGAGATAAAGAAATGCCATGAGGAAGTACAGCAAAAACGCGGTCAGCAACTTCTTCAACAGCACCATCAAGGCCATAAGAAAGACCAAAGCTGAAGTCCAAAATTCTCTTAGCAACCTCAATGTTGGTGTTCTTAAAGATAAGGACAACCGGCTGACCAGTACGAACACGGCGAACTACCGACTGAACATCGTCATAAGAAACAGGACGAAGAACGTATGGTGGCAGCTGTCCAGAATAGCTTGTACGGCTCACAGGACGAAGACCAATATCACCAGGAGTTGGCAAATTTGGACTCACGGTGTGCTCATAAGAAGGAGTGTAACCGGAAGGCTCCTGACGAGATGCATACGCAGAAGCACGCGAGCGCATATCCTGCTGAGGATTATAAGAAGCAGCTGGATTTGTGCTGATTGGCTTGCCAGAGCGCGTATAAACAGAAACGCTCTCTGCCTCTGGTCTGGATGGATTGCCCAGTAGCCTGTTGGAAGAGCCTTGCTGTGCACGGTCATCGTACGAACGTGGAGAAGCTTCATCTACCTCGTCATAGCCCTCATCGCCGTAATACTCATCGTCGTAGTACTCATCGTCCTGACCACCACGAAGCTTTGCTCTTAGCGTATCAAGAATGCTCATCATTGTGCCTTTCTGTAACGCACGTAACTTCTTACTACTGTATCAAAAACTTGCAACTATTTTAGTGCCCACTCAACATATAGGCTGGGTCAAACAATACTCGACCCAGGCGAATAGTCGTAGAGCCCTCTTCAATGGCATACGTAAAGTCATCACTCATGCCACAAGAAAGAACATCTAACTTCAAACCAACTTGTTGGCTCAAGCAATCACGCAATTCTCGAAGTCCTGAGAATGTTCTCTTGGCGCGCTCTGGATTATCCTTTGGAGCCATAGTCATAAGTCCCACAACAGAAATGTGCGGAAGCTCAACAATCTTTTGAATAGACTCTGACACTTCTTCTGGCGAGAAACCCGATTTTGAGGCTTCTGCGGAGACGTTTACCTCAAGTAGAACAGACTCCTCAGTACCCTTCACCTCAGCACGCTTTGAAACCGCCTCTGCAAGATGTTCGGAAGAAATTGAATGAATGTAGCGAACCTTACCAACTACCTGGTTAATCTTGTTCTTCTGAAGATTACCAATCATGTCAAAAGATATCTCAGACGCAAAAGGAGTTTCAGATAAACACGTCAGTTTATGTGTCAGCTCTTGTGGGCGATTCTCGCCAAAAGCCCTATAGCCCGCCTTATAAGCTGCAAGGACAGCGTCAACAGGAACGGTTTTGGAGACAGCCACAATTTCAATCTCAGAAGCGCTTCTGCCGGACTTTTTTGCAGCATCCGCCACAAGCGACTCAATCTGAGCTCTACGAGCCTTTATAAACTCAAGATATTCGTCTGAATCGTACGTCATAGCCATCATCTCTTGCGGTGAATACATCAACATCTTACGTAACGTTTAACGACTTTTTTGTAGACCTAAACGCCTTCTCCGATAGCGCTAAACGTCTTCTACCCTACTTTGACGCCATGTAAGCAACGGCCGCGTGTCTTCCGCACTTGCCATGCTCTGCTCGGTACGAGAAGAACCGCTCTGTTGTAGAGGCGGTCGAGTCAGTAACTTCTTCAATAGCAGACGCGCGTACACCAGCATCTACCAGTGCAGCTCTAACAGCATATCCAAGATCTAAGTACCTCTCGCCAGATGCGCGGTCTACAACACCGGGACCAAACTCTTGTGAGAACATCTGGATAAGCTCTGGAGAAACCTCGTAGTCAGCACTGCCAATGTGTGGACCAATATAGGCTTTGACCTCAGAAGACTTGGCGCCAGTTGCCTGGCAAAGTGCCTCTGTTGCGCGCGCAGAAATGCGAGCAATTGTGCCTTTCCAGCCAGAATGCGCCACCGCAAATCCGCCGGGAGCTACAAGAATCACGGGCACACAATCGGCAAACGCCAACATCACAGGCGTATTTTGAACGGTACACACGATAGCATCTGCACCAGCTTCTGCCTCAGCTTTAGCCAGTTCAAAAGCCTCTGATGTATTGGAAGTCAGACAAACTACGTTGCTTCCGTGCACCTGATGAGGAATAAGGAGTCGCGAGAAGAACTTCTCCGCCCCAAGAGCCTCTAAGACCAGCTTACGATTCTTTTGCACCTGTTGCAGATTGTCTCCACACCTACTACCCAGATTGAGGGAACTAAACTCCCCTTCTGAAAAACCGCCAGTACGCTCGGTAAATGCGAGCGTGACCCCGCATGGAACCTCAGGATCCATGAGCAGGGTCACGCCGTGTAAGCACTGTCTATTCAGCGCGCACATATTTAGATGCGGCTACGCTTAAGGAAGTCTGGAATATCAAACTCTTTCTCATTAGAAGAGTTGTTGGTGCGAGCAGGCTGTGGCTGAGCAGTCACAGGACGAGTTGGCTGTGGCTGAGCAGGACGGCTTGGACGGGTGGTACTCTGGGTGTTCAGAGTTGGAAGCTGCTGCTGAACATTAGAGTCGTTGAAACCAGTTGCAATAACGGTTACGCGAACCTGATCGCCCAGGGACTCATCAACAACAGTACCAAAGATGATGTTTGCATCAGGATCAACGTTCTTAGCAACCAGGTCAGCTGCCTCGTTAATCTCCTGAATACCAAGGTCTTTGTTACCAGCAATAGAGAGAAGAACGCGGGTTGCACCCTCGATGGAGCTCTCAAGCAGGCGGCTAGAAATTGCCTCAGTTGCAGCATCAGCAGCGCGGTTATCACCAGCAGCAATACCAATGCCCATCATTGCGCTACCTGCGCCCTTCATGATGGTGCAGACGTCTGCAAAGTCGAGGTTGATCAGGCCAGGAACAGTGATGAGGTCGGTAATACCCTGGGTGCCCTGGCATAGAACATCGTCAGCCATGCGGAATGCCTCAAGCATGGTGGTCTTCTTCTCAGAAAGATCAAGCAGACGATCGTTTGGAATAACAATGAGAGTATCAACATTCTCGGAAAGAGTCTTGATACCGTCAGCTGCAGAACCATAACGACGACGGCCCTCGAAGGAGAATGGCTTAGTAACAACGCCAACGGTCAGTGCGCCAACGTCATTCTTTGCAATATCAGCAACAACTGGAGCAGCGCCGGTACCAGTACCGCCACCCTCACCAGCAGTAATGAAGACCATATCAGCGCCAGCAAGTGCAGCCTTGATCTCGTCGCGGCTATCCTCTGCTGCCTCTTTACCAACCTCAGGGTTAGCGCCAGCACCAAGACCCTTGGTGATGTCAGTACCGATGTGAACCTTAATGTCAGCATCGGAGATTGCAAGAGCCTGTGCATCGGTGTTTACAGCAACGAACTCAACGCCACGGATGCCTTCTTCAATCATGCGGTTGACAGCGTTAGTTCCGCCGCCACCAACGCCAACAACCTTGATAACAGCAAGATAGTTGTTAAGGGTATCGGTGTCCTTAATCATGTCTTCCTCCTTGAGGCACGCTTGTGCCCGTTTGTCCCGGAGCGCGACTGCGCTTAGGCTACGTTTATGCGCTCGCAGAACCGCTGTATAAAACCCTAAACCTCAAGTTAAGGCTTACGCTTCATGCAAAGCGGGGTATATTTGCACAACTGACCCTTACAAGTCAAATAATATGTAGAAATTGTGAAGAAAGCTGGTAAACGGTAGGAAACTATTCCCTAACGGCACATATGGTTTGCGCGTTTACCTACGAAACACCAGAGCCAGACTGAACATTTCCGGTAGAAACTCGCCTATAGGTTGGACTTGCAGGTGTTCTTACGTTCAAGTAGGTAAGCTCTCCTGGGAACTGCTTAAGCATTGCTAGAATCACTTTTTCTTTGTCTGCAATCTGTGTTGGAGAGCCTAAGGCAACCTGTACACCATTGGTGAGCGTGACAGAAATCGCATCAACGCTACTAGCTGAGTAACTCACAATCTGTGACGTAAGCTCTGACGAGAACGTGGACTGATACTGCATAACCGCTTGAATTTCTGCGTCTGTTGCCGTGGTGCCCGCTACCGGAGAAACCGTTGCAGGAACATCGGTGATAAGCAGCTCACCTTCTGAGGTTGCCTTCTCAAGCGCAACGGTAGCGGTAGTTTTTCCTTCTGGCACGTTAAGCTGATCTGCCTCAAGCCAGACGTTATTCTCGCCCAAATACCATGCAACAGGACCAGAAGAAAGCGCCACTATGGCTGTGACCTTGCGCTCTGTGATGGTGATGCGCAGCGTATTGGGGAACTGCCTCTCGTACGTTGCAGAGGCTACCCAAGGGTCCTTCTGAAGTTCCTCAGTGATAAGGGATTCATCCATATTGAGCAGCGTTGTTCCCTCTTCTACTGCAATGAGCTTTTGAATTTGCTCGTTAGTAACGTGCTCTGTTGGCTCTACCTGAATGTTGGTAATAGCAAAGACTGAGGAAGAACGTAGGACGAGAAAAGCAATGCCAGCGAGAAGGGCAAGGCTAAGCAAAACGATAAAGGCCGTGCGTACTGCCTTAAACGATACCTTTCTGCTGTGTTTAATACGCTCAGCACGAGCTTGAGCTGCAGTTTTTGTAGCGTTATTTGGCTTTTTGGCAGAAATCTTTTTAGCAGAGGGCTTGGCATCAGGAGCTGTAGCCTCAACCTTTGGCTTAGGCTTAAAGGCCTTGCTCATAAAAGAAGGCTTAGTTGCCCCTGTCGTCTGAGCAGCACCAGACGATAAAGGCTCCCTCTTTGTGCCTTTACGGCGCGTTGTTTGCTTTGAAGTATCTTCTGCCATATCTTCCCTATGCCCCAAAACCCAGAAGTTTAACCTCTGGCTGAAGATCAATGTCAAACTTTTCTTGTACCGCATCGTGTGCTTTGCGCATAAGCGCAATGACATCTGAGGCGGTGGCGTTACCGGTATTCACAATAAAGTTGGCATGAATATCAGAAATCTGTGCGCCACCTTCAGTAGCTCCCTTAAGACCACACTCTTCAATAAGTGCACCAGCAGACCTACTTCCTGGGTTCTTAAAAACAGAACCGCAGCAAAGCTGACCAGTTGGCTGCGTATTTCTTCTGCGCTGCAAAAGCGTATCCATACCAAGGGCAACTTTAGGACGATTAGATGCTGTCAGCGCAAACGTTGCCTCAAGAATGATCTCATCTGGTGCAAACGTAGTGTAGCGATAACCCCATTCAATCTCGGAGGCATCGTAGCGTACAAGACCCTTACCAGGCTTTAGCACCACGCAATCACGGACGGCTTTGCCAATCCAATCATGCCTGGTACCTGCATTCATCGAAAGAGCGCCGCCGATAGTTCCGGGGATACCAGCACACATCTCAAGGCCAGAAAGACCTGCTTTCATAGCCTCATTGCAAACACGTGCCGTAAGCGCACCTGCACCTGCAGTAATGAGGTTATTCTCGCCAACTGAAATGGTAGAAAGCTCATCGTCGAGCACAATAACGCAGCCGTTGTAGCCCTTATCAGAGACAAGAATATTTGAACCCTTGCCCAAAAGCACCCAATCAACTCGATTAGCTGCAAGCACCTCAAGCACACGCACCAACGCCGCATGGCTGTGAACAGCAGCAAAAAGCGACGCCTTACCACCAATCCTAAAGGAAGTATGGTGGCTCAGCGGCTCATCTTGCTTGATTGTTGCATCAAGGGCCCCAGAAAGGCTTACATAGGCGTTAAACAAGCTCACGACAGAGGTCCTAGTGGTTCTGAAGACGCTCTTTGAGTGCGCGGATAAACATTGGTCCAATCTGAGTGACGTCACCTGCGCCCTGAGTAATCAGCAGATCTCCTGGTTTAACCGTATCAAGGAGGTCTGCGATAAGATCTCGGCGAGAAGGAATATAACGCACGTCAGAAACAGTATGAGCAGCCTCAACCCTTGAAGAGACGGTCTTGCCTGAGACGCCTGGAATAGGCAGCTCACCTGCTGAGAAGACATCCATGACGCGCAAAACGTCAATACCATCAAACGCGTGTGCAAACGAATCCGCCAAGTCCTGCGTTCTGCTGTAGCGATGTGGCTGGAAAACAACAACAACGCGCTTGAAGCCAAGAGGAAGAGCTGCAGACATGGTTGCTGCAATCTCGGTTGGATGATGGCCGTAATCGTCTACGACGGTAATACCGTTGATGTCGCCTACGTGTGTAAAGCGACGGCGCGCGCCCTTGAACTGCGAAAGCGCTGCTGCGGCCTCCTCAAGGTCAAAGCCAAGAGCATCAGCAACGGCAATTGCAGCGGTTGCGTTTGCAACATTGTGCTTACCAGGATTAGCTGGAAGTACCACAGAGATAGTCTGACCAGAAGGTGTCTTGATGGTAAGAGGATTCTCAATTCCAGCTTTTCTCTCCTCCTGTGTGCAAACAAAATCGCAGCTTGAATCAAAGCCGTAGGTAACTACGTGCCTACCAGTTGACTGAGCAAGCTCAACGTAATGAGGATTATCGCCGTTGATAACAACAGTTTCTTCCTTATCAAGCAAGCTCATAAACTCACAGAAGGTCTTCTCGATATTCTCGAGAGAGCCGTAGTGATCAAGGTGGTCTGCCTCAATATTGGTGACAACAACCACGTTAGGGTTAAGGAACATAAACGAACCGTCAGACTCGTCCGCTTCGCAGACAAAGTACTGGCCGTTACCGTTTTTACCGTTGGTGTCGTAGCCCTCGACAACGCCACCAATCAAAAATGATGGATCAGCGCCAAGCTTGTCCAGCATGGTAGCAACCATAGAAGACGTGGTGGTCTTACCGTGAGTGCCCGCAACAGCAATGGTCTTGCGGCCGCGCGACAAATACGAGAGCATCTTTGCGCGAGGCCAAATAGGAATGGAAAGCTCACGTGCGCGAATGACCTCTGGATTTGTCTCTGGGATTGCGGTTGAGGTAACAATGACATCAGGCATCACAGCGTCAATAGTGGCTGCGGTGTGACCGATGCTTACCTGAATACCTGCATCTTCAAGCTCTCTAACATAATGCGAGCTCTTTAGATCGGAGCCGGTAACGGTGCAGCCGCGCTCGTGCAGAACAAGCGCAATTCCGCTCATACCTGCGCCACCAATTCCAATAAAATGTGCACGCGAGATGGTCTTCTCGCCCATGGAATCTGCCATAAGAGAGCCTTTCCAAGTATTGTTATCGTTTGAGCCTTGGACATACCAAGACATGTTTACTCTAACGCAAAACCGAATGTTTTATGCGCCACAAACGGCACTTTCCACAGCGTCAGCCACAAGAGATGCGGCGCTGCGCTGGTCAAGTGTAGCGGCTGCCTCGGAGAGCTTTTTGCGCTGGTCCGCGTTATCTACCAGCTCAAACAAAGCGGTCGAGAAGGTCGTGGTGCCCACCTGGTTATCTGGCACCAGAATAGCTGCTCCCGCGTCCGACAACAAATGCGCGTTAGTAGTCTGGTGATCTGCTGTTGCCAGAGGGTACGGAACCAAAATGCTGGGGAGCTCAAGCGCTGCAATCTCGGCTACAGATGATGCTCCAGAGCGAGAAACCACCAGGTCAGCCGCAGCAAGGGTGGCACCCATGTTGGAGATGTAGGGTTTAACCTCCCAGCGAGCAGCCTCCTCGTCAGAAAGCTTCATGAGCGAGACAACTTCGTCGTAGAGCTTCTGGCCTGTTGACTGAATGATGCGAAGGTTAGGACGGGCAAGAAGCTCCTGCTTAAGCGCAGCAAACGTCTCGTTGATACTACGAGCGCCCAAGCTACCACCAAAGATAAGCAGCAATGTCTGGTTGTCTGCAATACCCAACTCTTGCCTCGAGGCGACTCTGTCAGCAGAAAGAACACTCTTACGTACAGGATTGCCGGTAACCACAATGGTGTCTTGAGCCTTTACGTGGCCCTCAAAAGCCTTACGAGCCTCTGGGAACGCAATGCACACCTTATCTGCTTTACCAGCAGATACACGGTTAGCAAGACCAGTTACTGAGTTCTGCTCGTGAATCAAATAGGGGATGTGTAGCTTTGCGCAAAGTTGAAGCAAAGGAAGCTCAACATAGGCGCCAAAACCAATAGCAACATCAGGTGCACCCTGCTCTTTGAAGCGCTTGTGCAGCTGCATCTTTGCGCGCTCAAGATTGTATGCCGCGCTGATGAGCGTCCAAGGACGTCTGCGGTCAAAGCCATTTACATGGATAGGCACCAGCTCAAATCCTGCCTCAGGTACCAGCGTACCTTCAAGCTTGTTGGGCTGACCGTAAAACGTAACCTGGTGGCCGCGCTCACGAAGCTCCTCAGCTAGAGCCAGAGCTGGGTTAATGTGACCAGCGGTTCCACCTGCAGCAATTGCAACAGAGAGTTTCTTCTGTTCTGCCATGCAATCCATCTCCTAGAAATCAGCTATCGGCGAGGCCTGGCGTTGTTTCCACGAAGCCTGTCCGATGCAGAAGGTCCCAAATCAATTCTGCGCCTTCCGGAGGCGTCTGTCGTAATACGGCCTTGAGGGGCGTCGTCATCTCTTGAGCGCAAAACGCCTCGTGATGGGCGCGCGGAGCTTTGTGCACTGCTCTTAGGGCGAGAAGAACGTGGGAGTGGCATGCCTACTCCTACCCCACCATCAACCATGGTAAGACCAGCAAAACCTGGAGCATCAAAGGTATCCTGCTCTTCAGCTATGCTCCAAGAAGCGCGTTGCCTATCGTACTCGGTTTCTGGAAGCCTTGACTGTCTTGAAACAGACATCAAAAGACCAACCATCAAGATACTAGACATGATGGTTGAACCGCCGTATGAGATAAACGGCAGAGGCTTACCAGAAAGAGGCAAAAGGCCCAAAACACCACCGATGTTAACAAAGGCCTGGATGATAAACATAGAGGTACAACCTGCAGCAATAAGCCTACCGGTCAAATCTGGTGCATAACGAGCAAT
The DNA here is from genome assembly GCA_916048235.1 of uncultured Atopobium sp. GTDB lineage: Bacteria > Actinomycetota > Coriobacteriia > Coriobacteriales > Atopobiaceae > Lancefieldella. The sequence continues at coordinate 14,093 of CAJZGX010000001.1, read as the reverse complement.
CTTAAAGCCTGCCCATACCAGGGCGCCAAATACAGCCAAAAGACCCAAAACGCCAATAAAGCCCAGCTCTTCTCCAATAACCGCAAAAATAAAGTCATTGTGAGCCATAGGAAGATAGGAATATTTCTGGCGAGAAAAACCAAAGCCAACGCCAAAAATACCGCCAGAGCCAAAGGCATAAAAGCCCTGAGCAAGCTGATAACCTGCACCGTAATAATCGGCCCAAGGGTTGAGCATAGTCACAACGCGAGCACGAGAATAATCATCTTTAAGAGATAAGAAGGCAAAGCCAATAAAACCAGCAACAGCAATAGTTGCCAGAACCCTTCGGTCAACATCGGCAAGGTAGCCAATGACCAAAAGTGTTCCCACAATAATCAGTGTGGAGCCCTTGTCTGGCTGGGCCAAAATAAGAAGCAGTGGCGCAAGCGCAGCAATAGCAAACTTTTTAAAGAACTCCATCTGATCTATGGTCTGGTCAATAAAGTACTGCTGAGCCAGGTACGAGACAGAAATTAAGATGGTGATCTTTGCAAACTCAGACGGCTGGAAAGAAAACGGTCCAATTGAAATCCAACGGGTTGCGCCATATGCATCAGCGCCAGCAATAGGAGTAAAAATAATTGCCAGCATTCCAATGGTCACAACCCATATAGGTACCTGGAAGCTTCTTACTACTGCGCGGTAGTCAATGCGAGAAACAATAAACGCTAACACAACTCCTGCCGCAGCAAAGCCAAGCTGACGCTGCACGTAGTAGAAGGGGTTATAGCCCATGTCCTCAGAAGTCATTGCAGAAATCGAGGATGCGGAATAAATCATTACCAGGCCAAAGCACACCAGAATAGCTGTTGACACCAGAAGCACCAGACGAGGCTGCATAAAACGCTCTGGAATAGCACCAAAGCGGCCTTTAGCCTGCGAGCCCTCGGAAGATTTCTGGCGAGAAGTACGTGGTTGCTGCGCGCGCTCCCCTGTTCTATTTCTGCTGGTAGCCATTATCGACCGCTCTCTTTTTGAGCAAGATCTGCCACCAGCTGTTTAAAGACACGACCACGCTGAGCCATGCCTGTGAACTCGTCAAATGAAGAACATGCTGGTGAGAGAAGCACTACAGAACCTGGACGAGCAAGCTCTACCGCACGGTCAAAAGCTTCATGCATATGAGGCTCTTCTACCACTTCTGCATGGCCGCCAGAAACGCGGTGAAGCGCCTCTGCAAAGCGAGGACCAGCCTCTCCAAAGCAGATTGCGTATGCACAGGTAGCGGACACCTTCTGAGCAAATTCATCAAGCTCTGTGCCCTTATCGTGACCGCCAAGTAGCAAAATAACGTCTTTACCTGGGAACGAAGTTAATGATTTTTCAACTGAATCAGTGTTTGTTGCTTTGGAATCGTTAACGTACAAAACACCATTAACCGTATCAACTGGCTCAATTCTGTGCTCAAGCGGCATAAAGTCCAACAGGGCATGCCTAATAGAAACAATATCAAGTCCCAAGAATAAGCCACATGCAGCTGCAGCAAGAGCGTTGAGTGCATTGTGTGCTCCCCTAATGTGGAGTGCATCAGCTGCTACAAGCTCCATCTCTTTACCAGATAGCCTTACAACCAGCGCTCCATTGCGTACAAAGGCGGCGTTTTGCGTACCGGGATCTGTCTGAGCAAGATGGCATACGGTAATGCCGCGTGCCTCAAGGCGAGAAGACACGTCTTGGCAAAACTCATCCAAGTCAGAGACAATTGCCAGGTCATTTGCATCAAGGTTGGCAAAAATCTTCTCTTTAGCTGCTGCATACGCCTCGAGTGAACCATGCCACTCAAGGTGATCCGGCGTAATGTTTAAAAGCATCGCAACGTGAGGATGCAATTTTTGAGTAGTAGCAAGCTGGAAGCTTGAAAGCTCTGCTACAAACCAGCTCTTAGGCTTTCTCTCTGCAAGTTGGTCAGTAATAGTAAGACCAATATTGCCAACAGCGCTTGCATCAAGACCTGCATACTGCAGGATTGACGTGGTCAAACTTGTGGTAGTAGTTTTACCGTTTGTGCCGGTTATACCAATCCACTGTGAAGGACTCTCTTGATAGGCAAACTCTGGCTCGCCCATAATCTGCTTAGAAGCTGCCTTTGCACTCAAGAACAGCTCAGAGGTGTCTGGAATACCAGGAGATGCAATAGCCAGGTCAAAGGTACCCTTAACCTGATCGGAGCCGCATTGTACCTGTACGCCTGAGTCTGCAAGCTCTTGGACCTTCTCGCCAACAGTAGCATCTGCGCCGCCCACAAGAGTTACGGAAGACACACGACCCTCTGGCTGCTGCAGCAAATACGTGCAGACAGAGACGCCGGTCTTACCAAAACCAAGAACGCATACATTTCCAAGTGTTTCTAGAAGCGACACGCAATCGATCCTTTCTAAGAGCAATATCTTTAGTGAAGCTGGAAGTACAAAGCAAAGCCCAGAGCAGCAAATGCGCCGGAAATAATCCAGAATCTAAAGACTACTTTTGTCTCGTTCCAGCCAAGTTTCTCAAAGTGATGATGCAGTGGAGCCATCAAGAATACGCGCTTTTTAGTTGCCTTGTAGCTGACAACCTGAATGATAACGGACAGTGCCTCGATGATAAAAAGACCGCCCATGACCAGGGAAACTACCTCTGTCTTGGTAAGGACTGCCAAAGCTGCAAAGGCAGCGCCCCAGGCAAGAGAGCCGGTGTCTCCCATAAAAATGCTTGCAGGATAGCTGTTAAACCACAAAAAACCAATACAAGCGCCTGCGATCGATGCGGCAAAAACAGCAAGGCTACTCTCGCCATAGCGGAAAGCTACTGCAGCCATAAAAATCATGACAACCATAACGCAGCCACCAGCCAGGCCATCAAGGCCGTCGGTCAGGTTAACGGCGTTGGAAAGGCCAGCCATAAGCAAAAAAACAAAGAAGAGATACAGCCAAGGGATAGAAATAATGTTTCCGCCTAAATTGACGGTAGTAGTGAGGATGCCCAGGTTGATATCAAGGCCACCGGGGAACGCAATAATAGGAGTAATGCCCCAAATATTGACTGCTGCCAGGCAAAATGCCACAGAAATGGTAATAAGTCCAGCCATCTTCTGAGATGCGGTAAGGCCAAGGCTTCTACCATGAGCAACAGACTCGATATCGTCCAAAAGACCAAGCGAGCCTGTAAGCAGCATAGCTGCCATAGCAAGAATGAGGTCGGTGTTCCACTGAGCAAGTGCAATACAGGTCAGCACAATGCTTACCAGCATGACGACGCCGCCCATAGTAGGAGTACCCTGCTTGACCAGGTGTTGCTGAGGGCCGTCAGCACGAACCTGCTGACCCACTCCCTCTTTCTTCATCAGTTTGATAAAGAGTGGCATTAAAATCAACGTGATGATGCAGGAGACACCAAGCGCCACAAACACCTGGTATGTTGGGTAAATAGTCTGGAAAAACATTACTCAGTAACTCCTTTTACAAAAATATCAAGCTGGGCAGACCTCGATGCCTTGGCGAGAAGAACGTCTCCTTGCGCAAGTACTGGTCCGAGCACGGTAAGTGCTTCGTTGACATCGCTGAACTGTTCAATTTTATCTTCCGAGAAGCCCATAACGCGCGCAGCTTCAACCATTTCACGCGCGGCTCCTGTGCCTACAAATGCAACAAGATCTGGGTTCTTAGCAGCAATATAGGCACCAACATAACCGTGGAGACGCTTCTCCTCTGGTCCAAGCTCGCCAATCTCTCCAATAAGAGCAATGCGGCGACCTTCCGCTGGCATCTGCATCAACACGTCAAGGGCTGCAGCTGTTGAGTTAGGGCTTGCATTGTAAGAATCGTCAATAATCTTGGCGCCGCAGGTTGCGTCAAGTACCGAAAGACGCATACGAGTGGCAGGCATCTGCTCAATAGCCTCTGCAGCAGCGTCAAGATCAAGACCAAGCGTCTCTATAGCCTCAAGTGCCAAAAGAAGGTCGTCGACAACAACGCGCCCAGGTACCTCAAGGGTTACCGTGCGTGACCAGCCGGATGCAGCAACAATAGTGGCAGTTGGAAGGCCCTCCTCGTCAAGAGTGACCTGCTGCGCGCTCATGACGTCAGCTTCTGTGGCGCCTACTGTCTTGCAAACAACGTGAGCAGGGCGAGCAAACTCATCTGCAATGAACTTGGTGTAGTCCCCCGCCGAAGCCTGAATAAGCGTAGGTTCAATTGAGTCAAATGCGCGCATGCCCGATACAATCTCTGCCTTGGCGCGCGCAATGTTTTCTCTGCTGCCGAGAAGACCAATGTGGCTGGTACCAACGTTGGTAATGACCGCCACCGTTGGACAGGCAACCGAGGTGAGCCTGGTAATCTCGCCGGCATGATTCATGCCCAGCTCAAGCACAAGTACCTCGGTATCCTCTGGAGTAGAAAGTACCGTAAGTGGCAGGCCAATAAGGTTGTTATGATTGCCAGCGGTTGCGTGCACACGACGAGTGGCGCCTATGCCGCGACGAAGCATTTCTTTGGTAGTAGTTTTACCAACTGATCCGGTTACACCCACAACCAGCCAGTATGGATGGGCTTCTCGCCAAGCAGCGGCAAGAGCCAGCAGAAACGCCTCACAGTCATCGTCAGCGGCTTCAAGAACGCTGACTCCTGTGGCGGCCAGGTTGTCGAGCAGATTGTCTGCTACAGGCTCAGATGCCACTACAACAGCAGCGCCCGCCTGAGCAGCAGATAAGAGATAGGAGTTTCCATTGACCTTCTCGCCAGCGAAGGCCACGAAGAGTGAGCCTTCCTGGACCTCGCGAGAGTCGATGACAGCCGCGCCCGCAACCTCGCGGGTTCCGCGGTGGAGCAGTCGTGCATTTGTAGCTGCGACTATCTGTTCAACCGAAAGCTTAACCATGAGCTCTCCTAGTTATTGATTGGTTGAATATTAAGGCGTGTGGCTGCGTCTTTTGCAAATTGCGAGAAAACCACAGCGGCAGACTGCGATGCAAGCTGGTTGGTATCGTTAAGTCCAACGTAAACCATCAAATCAGATTCTGATGGATTCACGATACCGCAGAAGGAAGCAACAAAACCGGAATTCTCGCCGTACGAGCCGGTTTCTTCCACAACCTGCTGGCCCGTACCTGTTTTACCAGCAACGGTATAGCCATAGATACCTGCACGAACACCGGTGCCCTCTTTGACAACGGTAGTCATCATGTCAAGCTCGGCCGAAGCTGTGGAAGCGGAAATAACGTCTTTAGTAGGCCAGGTAACCTCTTGACCGCCCTTAGAAACCATAAAGTGTGGAGTCACCATAGTTCCCTTATTAGCAACAGCGGTATATGCGCGAATGACCTGGATAAATGGGATTGCAAGACCCTGACCAAACGCCATGTTTCCACCGGTTGGGCCTTCATATTCATCCAGAGAGCGGACAATTCCTGTAGCTTCACCAGGGAAGTCAATGCCCGTGGTGTGACCTATGCCAAACTTATCAATTCCTGCTGCAAAGCGCTCATCACCTATGAGCTGTGTCTCGAGGAAGGCCATACCAACGTTGGAGGAACGTCTGAGCATCTCTCTTACGCTCATGTCCATGGCGCTGGTACGCCAGTCATCGTCGGTAACCTTGTTATCGCCAACCTTGAGCTCGGATGGAATGTTGAAGGTTGAATTCGGACCAAAGAGGTTGTTGTCTATACCAATTGAGGTGGTAATTACCTTAAATACCGAGCCAGGCTCATAGATACTTGAGACGAGCTTGAGGTTGAGGGATTCGTAGTCAACGCCGTTATCGCTCTTAAAATCTGGCAGAGGGTACGAAGCGGCAGCATAGATTTCTCCGGTACGAGGATTCATGGCCATGATTGAGCCACCCTGCTGGGCTTCAATGTCTTTGACTGCGGCAGTAAGCTGTTCTTCTGCCTTCTTCTGCAGCTCAATATCAATGGAAAGAACAATGTCCTGTCCATTTTGTGCCTCAGTGATGTTTGAGGTACCGCCAGCAATTGGCGTACCACCAGCGCCGGTCTCAACTATCATGTGGCCATTAGTACCTGCAAGGATATCGTTGTAGTAATACTCAAGACCGGAAGCGCCCTCGTTATCAGCGTTTACAAAGCCCAGAATCTGAACGCCGACGTTGCCATAGGGATAGACACGCTTGGTGTTGTTAACAAAATAGACGCCCTTGAGGTTTTTCTCGTCAAGTGCTTTTTCAATCTTAGAAGCGGTATCGGTGTCAACACGACGACGCACGTAGACAAAGGTGGTGTCTTGCTGCAGGTCTCCAAGGTAGTCTGAAGGGCTTCCGCCTAAGAGCGAGGCAAAAACCTGAGCTACGGAGCTTGCATCTTTAATCTCTGAAGGATTGGCATAGATGTCTTTGCAGTCAACGCTCATGGCTAAGACGTTGCCGTTGCGGTCGTAAATGGTGCCGCGACGAGCGTGCAAGACAATATCGTTGGTGCGGTTATTCTCGGCGCCCTTTGCAAGATCTGCTGCCGTAAAGATTTGCAGCCAAGCAAGCCTAAGAACAACAATTGCCACCATAATGGCCATAGCAGCTGCTACGCGACGGAGTCTACCTTCAGGGCCAACACCATCCGAGCCACCGCTGCTACCACGATGACCACGAAAATGCACACGAGAGGCCTCGTCGTACGAGGCCTCAGGAGTTTTTCTGCGCGATGCGCGAGTATGTCGATTCTGCGTACTCACAACGTATATTTTACGCCTAAGCGTTGTTGCTTACATCTACAACAGGACGATTTGTCTCAAGAGTCATACCATAATTCTGAGTAGCAATGCGCTCAATGCGTGTTGTGCTTGCAAGCAGGGAGCGAGAAACGCGCAGGGAATCGTTAGTTGCAGTTGTTGCGCGCATTTCATTTCTGATGACGTTATTAGCCTGAAGAGTAGAAACCGTAGCGGTAGAGATGCCAATACGGACAACACCAAGTGTCAGAAAGAGTGCTGCAGCAACAGCAATAAGCTTGACACGCTGGATGAACTGGCTGCTTACGCCACGGCGAGCATCAGCATCAAGGCCGCCACCAGGGACAACCTCAAAAGATGTGCGAGTGCTCTGTTCAGGAGCGTACTCATGCTCAAACTGAGTTGTGCGTGCTACAGCTTCTGATCCGTAACGTGCCATTAAACTTCAATCCCTTCAAAAACTTCTTAACAACAAGCAACAAGTGCTATGGGGTACTTCATTTCTCTGGGTCGCGTTTAACCGCTACCCTCATCAGGGCGCTTCTCGCCCTTGGGTTGCGCTCTATCTCTTCTGGGGTTGCCACAAGAGGTTTGCGCGTAATCACGTCAACTATCGGCACTTGACCGCACATACAAACCGGAAGGTCTGGCGGGCAGATACAACCTTGACTGAGCTCGGAGAACACGTGCTTGACAATGCGATCTTCAAGCGAGTGGTACGAGATAACGCAAATCCTGCCTCCTGGATTAGCCCAGGCAATTGCACTGCGTAGTCCGCGCTCCAAAACCTCAAGCTCGTGGTTTACTTCAATACGAAGTGCTTGGAACGTCTTTCTGGCGGGATGTCCGCCGTGACGACGCGCTGCTGCGGGAATTGCTGCCTTGATTACCTCAACAAGCTCAAGCGTCGTTTGAATGGGACGCTTTTCTCGCGTTTGTACAATGCGTCGTGCAATGCGTGAGGCAAATTTCTCGTCTCCGTAAATTCGAAGGATTCGGGCGAGGTCGGCTTCGTTATAGGTGTTGATGACCTCTTGTGCAGTTGGAGTTTGTTTGCCCGGGTCCATTCGCATATCCAACGGGGCATCTTCGTGGTACGAAAAGCCTCGCTCTGGGATATCAAGCTGAGGAGAAGAAACACCAATGTCAAAGAGGAAACAGTCAACTCCGGGGACTTCTGCAGAAACGAGAAGTTCATCGAGGTCGCCAAAGTTTCCCTTAAGCGGCAAAAACTCCGCGTTTGGTACTTCTTGCTTCAGGCGAGCAGCTGCTGCTTGATGAGCCATTGCGTCCTGGTCAATTCCAATGGAAAGACCGTCTGGAGTAATCAGCTTTGCCATCTCTACGGTGTGGCCCGCTCCTCCCAAGGTGCAGTCGCAAACAACTTCACCTGGCTTGGGGTCCAGCTCGCGCAGCACTTCTGCAAGCATTACTGGTTGGTGCCGATATTCGACTTTCAAGTTACCGTCTTCTACCTTCACGATCTTCTCGCCTCACTAGGCGCCAAAGATGAGGTCCTCGAGCGTTGCAACGCGGTCATCTGCCGAGAAGAGGCTGTTCCACTTGTTGGTGTTCCAAATCTCAAAGTGGTCGCCGTTACCGACAATAGTGACGTCGCGGTCAAGCTGGAGCTTCTCCCTAGCCTGTGGATCGGACTCGTCAATCTTTCCCAGAGCAACGCGGCCGGCCGAGTCAATGTCGACGGTTGTTGCTGCTGCGTTCAGCATGCGAAGTGCTGTGACGTCGTCGCGGTTCCTTGGGTTGAGGTTCAGACTTGCAATCCAAGCCTCATACGCCTCAGGTGAGTAGCCGTAAAGCGCGTCCTGTCGACGGAGCAAGATGACAACATCGCCAAGCTGCTTGCGCTGAGGTGCAGGAAGAGTCACGCGAATCTTGGAGTCCAGCGAACGCTGATACTGACCAGTAAGCATGTCTCCCCCTTTCACGTTGGCGCCCCTTGCCGCGCGGGCTGTGTTTGTGTTGTGTGTGCGCGGCAATGCTTGGGCATAGTCCGTCGATTGAACGTGAAATAAATATAACTCATTCCGACACTTAGACACACTAGAAAACACTTTCCAACACCAAGTATTTTTCTTATGGTCTAGCTGGGGTTTAACGTAGCTATGAGATATGACATTTTGACCACAATATGTAGTGTTTAAAAAAATCCGAACTACAAAAGAACGGATTTTCTTAGTCTTGGACTCAATTTATTAAATTTTTTATGAAGTGAAAATTTTTGAGGAAATTGTGGTGAACTCGTGGCGAAAATCACACGTTACTCAAACAAACCCCCGCCTTGCTTTTACACAGTCACCACTTTGCCCCACACCTGTCCCACGCTTGTCCAACACTTGCGTCAAGCGCGTTTATTTGTCCGCGTGAACGTGGGCTCTTGGGTGAGCCTCAAGGTACACGTCTCTAATGTGCGACCTATCTACGTGCGTATAGAGCTGCGTGGTTGAAATATCAACGTGTCCCAAAAGCTCCTGCACCGAGCGAAGATCAGCGCCACCCTCTAGAAGGTGTGTGGCAAAACTGTGGCGCAGTGTGTGAGGATGCAAACCTTCAATCCCCACTACCCTGCCGTAATTTGACACCAGTTTATGTACCGACTGGCGAGAAATACGTCCACCTCTGGCGTTTACAAACACCTCGGATACTTGACCATGCTTAAGCAAAAGCGAGCGAGCCTCATAAAGGTATGTTTTAAGTGCACGATGCGCAGAGCCCAACACAGGGACTACGCGCTCTTTGGAACCCTTACCAAAAACACGCAAGAGTTCATCTTCTAGAAGGACACCTCGAACCTCAAGATCGCAAAGCTCAGACACACGAAGGCCGCATCCATACAGCAGCTCAAGTATGGCTCTATCTCGAATACCTAGAGGCGAATTAGGAAATGGCTGGTCAAGCAGCTCTTCCGCCTTCTCTTGAGAGATAACATCAGGAAGCCTTTGAATTCTTGCTGCGGTAGGTAAATCTTCAGCTGGAGATGACTCACAAATTTGCTCAACAGCCATAAACTTGTGGAAGTTTCTAAGTGCCGCAGTGTGGCGCTCAACCGAAGCTGGAGCCATACCTAAATCTCTAAGAGAGCCTATGTACTCTTCAACATCGGAGCGAGTCGCCTGGTTGGGCAAAGTAATCTTTTTGCCATTCAGCCAAAGCAAATAACCCTCTAAATCTCTGGTATAGGCATCAAGCGTATTTACAGAAAGACCTCGCTCAACAGCAACGTACGCTAAAAATTCTGTACGCGCCTGAGCGAGGTCCATAAGTATTCTTCCCTAGTAAAAATTCTGCTTAGAGAGACTGGTTTACATCATGACGGTCAACACCCTCATGATGAGCGATTGCTGCACGTGCAAACTCACGGAACAAAGGTGCAGGATAAGTTGGACGGCTCTTGAACTCTGGATGTGCCTGGCTCGCAACAAACCAAGGGTGAACAGACTCTGGGAGCTCAATCATCTCTACAAGGCGATCATCTGGAGAAACACCAGAAACTACCAAACCGGCCTCAACAAGCTGATTACGGAATACGTTGCTTACCTCATAGCGGTGACGATGACGCTCGTAAACCAAGTTGTTGCCATATGCCTCGTGTGCAAGAGTTCCCTCAACAACCTTGCAAGGATAAGAACCAAGGCGCATGGTACCGCCCTTGTCAGTAATATCCTCCTGATCAGGCATAAGATCGATGACAGGATATGGAGTATCTGGACCAAACTCTGCTGAATTAGCACCCTCCATACCGCAGACGTCACGAGCAAACTCAGTAACAGCCATCTGCATACCAAGGCAAACGCCAAGGTAAGGAATCTTGAGCTCACGAGCACGGCGAATAGCAACCATCTTGCCCTCTACGCCGCGAAGACCAAAGCCGCCAGGAACCAAAATGCCATCTGCACCAGCAAGCTCCTGCTCTACGTCTTCTTCTGTCAGCTCTTCACCATTTACCAGGCGGATATCAACGTGTCTGCCATAGAAAATACCAGAGTGGTGAAGTGCCTCAATAACAGAAAGGTAGGCATCAGGCAGCTGCGTATACTTGCCGACAACATAAATTCTTGTTGTGTCTTCAAGCGCATTTGCCTTATGCATAGCGGTAGTAAATGCTTCCCAGCTGCCAAGATCACTTGGACGGACTTCAAGACCAAGGCGCTCAAGTACCTTCTTGTCAAATCCCTGTGCTGCCAGGTGTGCTGGAACATCGTAAATTGAAGGCAGATCATTGTTCTCAAAAACGCAATCTGCATCAACGTCGCAGAAATTAGCGATTTTCTCGCGAATAGATTCATCCACAGAATGGCTAGAACGGCACACGATAAAGTCTGGCTGAATACCAAGGGAACGAAGCTCTTTTACGGAGTGCTGCGTAGGCTTAGTCTTGACCTCATGAGCAGCAGCAATATAAGGAACAAGGCTCACGTGAATAATAGCAACGTTGCTTGCGCCACGCTCTTTTCTAAACTGGCGAATTGCCTCAACAAAAGGCTGAGACTCAATATCACCAATAGTGCCGCCAAGCTCTGTGATGACTACATCAGCATTAGTAACCTCTTCAATGCGAGCAAAACGAGCCTTAATTGCATCAGTTACATGAGGAATTACCTGAACTGTTCCGCCAAGGAAGTCTCCAGCGCGCTCACGCTGAATCAAAGACTGATAAATGAGGCCAGTGGTGAAGTTAGACTCCCTGGTAAGATTCTCGTCAATAAAGCGCTCATAATGACCAAGGTCAAGGTCAGTCTCTTTACCGTCCTCAGTGACAAAAACCTCACCATGCTGGAAAGGACTCATAGTGCCTGGGTCAACATTGAGATATGGGTCAGCTTTTTGCATCATGACCTTATAGCCACGAGCCTTAAGAAGTCGGCCGAGAGATGCAGCAGTGATTCCTTTTCCAAGAGAGGAAACAACGCCACCCGTTACAAATATGTGCTTGGTCATGGATTACTCCCGTAGGTAAGATTAGCCAATTACATTTCTACGGGTCTTTATATTATTCCGCTTTAAGGCCCATAGTGCCGAGAAATTTAATCTCCAAACAAATACATTGTTATGTCCATGTAGTTCTGAAAAATCTAGCGAGCTTCTGAAAGCAGCTCATGCGCGTGAGCCAAAGAAGCCTCAGTTATAGAGCCTGAAAGCATGCGTGCAATCTCTTCTTCTCTCTGAGTACCAGAAACCTCTGTAAGAGAAGTTATAGGGAGCGCGTTATGTTCTTCTGTCTTTGAGACTACATACTGTTTAGAGGCCATAACAGCAACCTGTGGCAGGTGAGTTACCACAATCACCTGATGTGTTTTAGCAAGCTGCGCTAAAACCTCTGCAAGAGCAACGGCAGTAGCTCCACCAACGCCAGCGTCAACCTCATCAAATACAAGCGTATCGCAGACGTCAGACTCTCCCAGAACCACTTTACATGCGAGCATGACACGAGAAACCTCACCACCAGAGGCAATCTTTCTAAGCGGACGAGCAGTCATCTGAGCTGAAGGCTTATACATAAGCTCAATCTTTGTAGAGCCAACTTTATTCCACTGCTCAAAAGGAAGATCTTCAAAGTTCAATTCAATCTGAGCTGAACCCATCTGCAGATGACTCATTTGCTTAGTAACAGCATCACAAAGTTTTGGAGCTGCAGCAACACGAACCTTTTTAAGTGCCTGAGCCTTTACGGTAAGAGTTTCTTTTGCTTTATCTACTTCTGCCTGTGCCTCACGGACAAGCTTTTCTGTGTCTCTTGTAACCTCAAGAAGATTTTGAGCTGCCTGGTATTTCTTAAATACGTCTTTCATGCCAGGGCCATACGTTCTCATAAGACCCTGAAGACGAGCCATACGACTTTGCATCTCTTCAAGAGCTTCTTCATCAAAATCGAGAGATCCAACATAGCTTCTGAGCTCTGAAGAAACATCCTCAATCTCTATAAGTGCACTTGAAAGAGACTCTGCATAGTTACCTAGCGTAGCATCAAACGTTGCAGCACTTTGAAGCATCTGAACTGCATCAGAGAGAGAATCAATAACGCCCTCATCTCCTGAGAGCAACTCATGTGTTCCTCCTGCAGCTTGAAGAAGAGCCTCTGCGTGCTCAAACCGAGGAAGTTGCTCTTCTAAGTCTTCTAGCTCCCCTTCTTTAGGAGAGACCTCATCAATTCTTTGAACAAGAAATGCCGCTTCATCAATCTTTGCATTGCTAGACTGGCTTACTTCAATAACTCGTTGAAGTTCAGCGATTGCAGCATGGTAAGCATGAAGAGCGTCTACATACTCTGTCTGGCAAGATTGAATATCTGATCCAATCCATGCATCCAACATGCTGACATGGTTCTTTACGTCAAGCAGCCTTTGATGTTCATGTTGACCGCACAGATCAATTGATGTTCCAATACCTCCGGCCAGCTCTTTAACTGATGCCATGTGGCCATCAATCTCTACCCTGCCTCTACCATCAGCAGAGACTTTTCTAGAGACAACAATGCCCTCTTGATCTTCTGGCGAGGTAAAAAAGCGTGCCTCAACCCTAAGAGCGTCTGTTCCTTCTCTTACTGCAGAAGCATCCGCGCGCTCTCCTACTAAGAGTTTAATGGAAGATAAAAGAGCGGTTTTACCAGCACCTGTCTCTCCTGTTAAAACAGTTAAACCTGAGGCGGGAGCGAGAGAAGCATCTTCAATAAGTGCGACATTTTGCACACGAAGTTCATCAAGCATATGCGACCTGCTTACTGACCAGTTTTACCGTAAAATACGCGAGAAACTGAACGATAGAAACTATCAGCGCTTCTATCAAGCAGAATGATATCTCCTGGTCCACGGCTAATACGAGCTTTGGTAGCCACACCCTCTTCTGGATGCTTAATGTTTTGCCCATCAGAGAAGAAGTGACATGTCGCTGGTCTATCTTTTGACATGGTAATTTCAACCACATCAGAAGGAGAGGTAAGGAATGCACGAGCCAAAATAGTATGTGGTGCGATTGGCACACAAACCATTCCCGAGAACTCTGGCGTAACAATAGGACCACCAGCAGCAAGAGCATAGCCGGTGGATCCAGTTGCCGTACTAACAACAAAACCATCACCGCGAAGCTTATCAATATGGTTGCCTGATACAGAAACCGTAAACTCAACCATATCGCCTGCTCCACCTCTGGAAACTGCAAAATCATTGAGCGAGAAGGTCTTCTCGACGTAAGTTTCTCCAGATGGAAGCTCATACTCTGTTTCTATTGCAAGTGTTGCTCTTCTAGATACGTGGAGCTCTCCAGCAAGAGCATCAGCTACCATCTTAATCATTTGATGAGGAGTTGCACTAGTTAAAAAGCCAAGGTGACCATAAGAGATACCCAAAATTGGAATTTCTGAATACTCAACAATTT